>JBCQUZ010000037.1:0-21865 GCA_047173645.1 Rikenellaceae bacterium | reverse complement strand
CGCTGCTTGCTTAGCTTAACGGCATTCTCTTTAAATGCCTTGTCATAATGTTTTCTTCCCATAATGCAAAGTTAATAATTTGTTGCTTAACTTTGTCTGCATCTGGGATAGGTAATTCCAGACTATCATTTACCAAAGATAATTGCACGTTTAAAGGCTCTCAAATTGATCGCAATTTCAGCTATAAAGGAATGCAAATTATGTTCAAGGCGATCGAGGAGGAGTGGAAAAAAATCAATGAGTCGCAGCAAAAGAAAACGCTTATTGTCAAGGACGTGAGGCTGTCGCAACAACAGCACAACAACCTCTTAGCAGGCAAGAAGATTTGGATTGATGGAATGACGATGAACAGTGGTTTACGACATAGCGGCTTTGCCAAATTATCGGATGATGGAAAGATGATTCATTTCTCAAATAGAAAAATTCCAATTGCCCTTGGAGGTGTCAAGCTATCTATCGAACAGCGACTTGATCTTGACGATGGCAAGACTATATTCCTTAGTGGAGTGGTCTCACGAGACAACAAAGTCTACGACTGCTATGTGAAGTATTCGGACGAGAAGCAGGGGCTAAATTACTATCACCGCAACCCCGATGAGCCTGAGCAACAGCAGTCTCAACCACAACAGCCGCCACAGCCGCCACCACACTCGCAAGAGCACAATCACGACCAATCAAGCTCTTTCGTAAGCGGAGGATTAGGGCTATTCGACCTGCCAAGTGGTAGCGGCACAGACATAGACGACATCGAGAGCGAGCAGATGGCAAGAAACTTAAAACCTAAGAAGAAACGAGGACGAGGAATATAATCTTTATTTACAAATATAAGCTAACTAAAACCGAGTAGATATCAGCTAATTAGTTAAAGGATATTGTGTTAATTTTACCTAATACACCAACCGAACATCATCCACCAACATTTGATTGCCTGGTGAGCCGATGTAGGCGCCGCCGTGGCTGGAGGCGAATTGCAGGATTAGGTGGGTTGGGATCTCGTCGGCATTGCCCCAGCCATCTTCGAAGATTGGGACGTTCTTGCCTTTGCTGTTCAGAGCGTAGCGCTGCTGATGGCCGATCTTCATTGAGGGGATGAACTTTGTGGATTTTGTGGCATCGCCATAGATTATCTCGTAGGTTGCATCATCGATCCAACCGCTGTCAGCCTTATACTCCACAATCATTGTCCCTATGCGTTGAGCGTGAATCTGCCCTTTCTCGTCCTCCCAGCGCTTTTGCAGGAGTAGAACCATTGTTGGCATATCCACTCCTGCGACCTCTCGCCTTGGGCTAAAACCTGTTATTCGCAATCTGTTAGGCTCACCAGAGAGCTGCACTTTGTAATCGAATCGCACCGCCTTGGGGCGTTTTGAGAACTCAATACCCGAATTGAGCATCGACTGTGGGTTTGCCGTGCCTCTGATTGGCTCTATCATACTACCCAAATATATCGACCCCGCTGCAATCACCGAGATGTCGACAATTCCCAAAACCTTAACCTCCTCGATTCGTGTAACCAAATGTGCAGCACTTCCTGCTCCCTCTCTCTTGGCAGGGAAAACGCTACAATTTGTCTTTGTGACACCTGCCACCTGCGCCATGACATTAGAGTTTGCCCAAGGTGAGCTACCTCGATTTTTGTAGGCTATGCGCCCCGACAGAACGCCTTGAGGTGCAATCTCGTAGAGCGTCTTTTCTTCGCCTCCGATAATTGCACTCTCCTCGACTTTGCGGGTGAGCCACTGGTTCATATCGCCAAATGGAACCAACTCTTCAATTTCGATGCTTTGCGCACAGCAAATAGAGGGCAACCACACGATTGCCACCAACATCAATATGATCTGCCTCATAATCCTTACGTTAAAGTTTATAATCCCACTGCTCTAAAGCGAATCTCCATCGCTCCTCCACGAGCCTCACAGTACGCTTGTCGAAATTGTACTTCGTCTTTTTGTGTCCCTTTTTCTTTGAAATATAGGCTTCAATATCCGTGCGAGCATCTTCGAAACCCTTTATCCCTAAGCTCTTGTATATCAATTCGGTTTGCGCAAGTGGGTCAGCCTCGTAATCCTCAAATTTAAGCTCGATAAGATTTCCAGCAGGGATCAACTCCTTATCCTCCTCGTATTTGCGATATAGCTTCTCGTAGATCGTAAGGATATTCTCCTCCAACTGCTGCTCAGAGATCTCTTGAAGTTGAAGCGGTTTCATCGTCTTTGTGAAGAAGCTACGAGTGCTCTCAAAAACGGTGTATGGATTGCGCATTAGGTAGATAAATTTTGCATCGGGGAACACCTTCAAAAGCTCCTTTACACGACCCGTGTGAGGTGGGTTCTTCGACAAAAATTGTTTGCCACCCGTATTCCACAGCGAAATCTTTATGAGCTTGGTGAATACCTCCTCAAACTCTGCCAACTCCTCCTCGCCAATAGTATCGAATAGCAAATATTTATCAGCATAATACTCCATTAGCTGAGGGAAAAACCAGATGTGATAGTAGGAGTGCTCAGTCATATTCGAGAGTGCAAACTCCTCCTCTTGAGGCTGATCCACATTAAGCTCCATATTGTCGGTAGGTCGCTTGTCGGGCATCACCCAGCTTGTTGTCTTTTTGAACATACCTTGCCCCCACATCATAAGGTGCGGCATAACAGTTTGATAGGTGGTGTTATATCCGAAGTTTTTATCCTGCGAGAGTACGTTGTGTAGAAATGTTGTTCCGCTGCGCCAATGTCCCAAGATAAAAACTGGAGGTCGCTCCAATTTTAGATCTCTGAGCTGCTTGTCGTATCGGCGATCTTGAATCCCCTTGAACGAGCTGAGCACTCGGCAGATGCACTTGGTTAGGATATACTTTGTTTTGTACCCCTTCTCGATATTTTGATCCTTTGTCACTCGGCAGAATGTCTCCCAATCTGCACCTATCAAGGTGTTTACTGGCAGTTTGTTGAAATCTATTAGTCCCATAATTATTTCGTTAAAGTTATATCTAATCCTTGTCTGTTGAGTTGTTTGATTACCCTTGCGATTGCATTGTAGTGCTCGGCCTCGATACCCAACTCCGAGATACTTATCGTTAGAGTCGAGAGGTTAGCATCTGATTTGCAGCCCCCGCCAACGATCATTCCCACAGCGCAGGTGTTGTGGGTGATTGGGTCGATTAGGATAAAGGCTCCTGTCTCCTTGTTGCAGCTGTATGGGTCGAAGAATAATTCACGTGCAGTTGTTAGCTCCACACGTCCAATTTGGTTGAGCGAGAACATTAAACCCTCCTCTGAGTCGATGCCATCGCCTAAGGCCAACTGCTCCATTGTGTTGATATTGACCTTATATTTCACGCAGTCGATCGTGGCACGAGTAGTGTTTGTGGTCTGCTTGATGAAGTAGCGCTTTTTGCTATCCATTGGCTCCTCGTCCATCCATACGAGCATTGTATCAATTGAGGTTGAGGTGCTTGGCATGTCGTTCAAGCGTACAAGCATCTCGCCACGAGAGATGTCGATTTCGTCCTCCAAGGTAATTGTAACCGACTGTGGTGCAAAGGCATACTCCTGCTCGCCCTCGCAGGTGACAATGCTCTTGACCTTTGAGCTTTTGCCCGATGGAAGAGCCACAACGCTATCTCCCTTGCGAACTATGCCACTCGAAACCCTACCCGAAAAGCCCCTGAAATCGAGGTTTGGGCGCAGAACATATTGCACAGGAAAGCGGAAACTATCCATATTTCGATCTTTGCCCACCTCAACTGTTTCGAGGTGGTCGAGCAGTGATTTGCCGCTGTACCAAGTCATATTCTCCGACATCTCGACCACATTGTCGCCACACAAAGCCGAGATTGGAATTGGGGTAATATCGTCAATCCCAAGCCCCGAGGTGAATGCCATATACTCCTCGACAATATCGTCGTAGACCCTTTTGTCGTAACCAACCAAATCCATTTTATTGACTGCCAAAACAACGTGCTTGATACCCAACAACGAGACCAAGAAAGAGTGGCGTTTGGTCTGAGTAATAACCCCCGTGCGAGCATCAATAAGAATAATCGCAAGGTTGGCCGTTGAGCCTCCCGTAATCATATTGCGAGTATATTGCTCGTGACCGGGGGTGTCGGCAATGATAAACTTTCGGCTATTGGTCGAAAAGTAGCGGTATGCCACGTCGATGGTGATTCCCTGCTCACGCTCTGCTTTTAGCCCATCTAAAAGTAGGGCGTAGTCGATCCCCTCGCCTGCATTTCCCACTCGTTTACTATCTCGCTCCAAGGCATCTAACTGATCCTCGTATAGTCGTTTGCTATCGAACAAGAGCCGACCTATAAGTGTTGATTTTCCATCATCTACGCTTCCTGCGGTGAGTAGGCGCAACAGGTTTTTCTGCTCGTCGTTCTGCAAAAACTCCTCTATTGAAATATTTTTGTTCTCCATTTTTCTGCTCGTTTTAAAAGTATCCTTCACGTTTCTTTTGCTCCATACTACCCTCTTGGTCGAAGTCGATTACACGTGTCGTGCGCTCGCTCTTGGTGGTGGTCATCATCTCCTCGACAATCTTTTCGATGGTATCCGCCTCGCTCTCGACAGCTCCCGTAAGTGGGTAGCAGCCTAAGGTTCTAAAGCGCACCATTCGCATTTTGGCTTGGGCTCTAAGTCCCCCGGGCATACGCTCATCGTCCGCCATAATTAGGTTGCCATCGACCTCAACCACTGGGCGCTCCTTGGCGTAGTAGAGTGGCACAATTGGGATATTCTCCATTCTAATGTATTGCCAAATGTCTAACTCTGTCCAGTTGCTTAAGGGGAATACCCTGATGCTCTCACCCTTGTGAACCTTAGCGTTGTATATGCTCCATAACTCGGGACGTTGGCTCTTGGGATCCCACTGGTGGAATTTGTCACGGAACGAGAAGATACGCTCCTTAGCTCGGCTCTTCTCCTCATCGCGTCGAGCACCTCCAAAGGCTGCATCGAAGCGGTATTTGTCGAGCGATTTGAGTAGAGCTTCGGTTTTCATAAGGTCGGTGTGAACCTTGCTGCCGTGGGTGAAGGGACCTACACCATCTTCGTAAGCCTTTTTATTATATTCGACAATCAAGTTCCAGCCGTGTTCCTTAGCATAGCTATCACGAAACTCGATCATCTCGCTAAATTTCCATTTGCTATCAATATGCATCAACGGGAATGGCACCTTACCGGGTGCAAATGCCTTTTCGGCCAATCGAACCATCACCGATGAATCCTTACCGATGCTATACAACATAACTGGGTTCTCGAACTCTGCAACCACCTCTCGGATAATGTGGATAGCTTCGGCCTCCAACTCTCGCAGGTGTGATAAATTATAATTCTCCATATCTTTTTTTATTTTGTTTTTGTAACTATTGGTAGCACCATACCGAGCAGGTTGTCTACGCACTCGCTCATTATCAGCTTCGAGGTGTCGATCGAAATCGTAGGCGAGGTAGGCGGCTCAAATGGAGCATCTATGCCTGTGAAGTTCTTGATCTCTCCACGTCGGGCTTTTGCATAAAGTCCTTTGACATCTCGTCGTTCACACTCTTCGATTGGGGTGCTGATGTAGACCTCCTTGAAGTTCTCCTCACCGATAATCTCAGCTGCCATTTTGCGCATTGACTCCTCAGGCGAAATAAAGGCGGCAATGGTAATGATGCCTGAGTCTACAAAGAGCTTAGTAATCTCGGCTATTCGTCGGATGTTCTCTACTCTGTCATCTTCCGAGAAGCCCAAATTTTTATTTATTCCGCTACGGATATTATCTCCGTCGAGGATTCTGCACAAGAAACCTCTCTGTTGCAACTCTCGCTCTAAGGCTATTGCAAGGGTGCTTTTACCCGAACCACTTAAACCTGTTAGCCACAGTGCGACTGAGTTTTGACCGAGCAAATTCTCTTTATCTTCTCGCCCCAACATCTTGTCAAATATTGGGTAAATGTTGTTCTCCATAATCGTAGTTTTAAATTAAAATGGCCATATCCAAGGTATTAGTGTCATAGATATTGCAAAGGTTATAATATTAAGAGGTAGTCCAATACGTACAAAATCCAAATATTTATAGTTGCCAAGGCTCTGAACAATCAGATTAGTTTGGTAGCCAATAGGTGTGCTAAAGCTCGCAGAGGCAGCAATGGCAATCGCCACAAAGAATGGCATTGGGTTAAGTCCAAATTGAGTAGTCACCGAGACCGCAATGGGGAACATCAATGCCGCTGCTGCATTGTTGGTTATAAGCTCAGTAAAGAGGTTGGTCATCACAAAAACCACAGCCAAAAGTAGGTAGGGACTAACACCTCCACTACCCACGCAGCCCATCACCTTCGAGACAACAAGGTCAATAATACCAGAATTTTGCAGTGCTCGACTAATTGCGAATGCCGAGGCGATAGTTATTAGCAGATCCCACGAGATATATTTGGTGTATCGCTTGGCTGGGAAAAGTTGCGCCCACGCCATAATGATAGTTGTGACAAGTGCAAAAAAGAACATATCTAACCTTACGTTAGGCAGCAACTCTCGAATGGCAGGATGCTCACCAATGAGTGCTCCGCCACACATAAAGAGGAGCAGCGCAATTGCTAACCAGCGACACTTCTTGGGTGGCGGCTCGTGCTCACGCCCATCTATCACAACGACAAAGAAGCTCGATGAACCCCACGTTTTGAAGAAGCTCTCATCTGCATCTATGATTATCGTGTCGTTCTTTTGGTAGACCACCTCCGAGAGATCACCTTGTATGAGTTCGCCATTACGTTTGATGGCGCAAACAGTCGCTCCAAAGCGGCGTTTAAAGTTAAATGTTGCGACATTTTTGTTTATCCCGGGAAGCGTTCCGAGATCACCGCTTGGATATATTGCGACCCCTCTAACTCCTCCTCGCTGCTGATATTACCATTGTCGGGAAGCAGATATTTCGAAAATAAAACCAAATAAATCAAGCCTGCAACAGCGATAAAGATTCCGACTTTGCCTAACTCATACATCGTAAAGCCTTTGTAACCCGCCTCCAACATCATTCCGTGCACAACCAAATTAGTCGACGAGCCGATGAGCGTGCACATACCTCCCAAAATAGTTGCATAAGAGAGAGGAATTAGATATTTAGAGGCTGCAACCTTTAATTTAGCAGCCCAATTTTTGATAACTGGAGCCATGATAATCACCACTGGGGTGTTGTTGAGCATCGAGGAGATTAGCGCAACATTAGGGAGTAGGCGCAAATATAAACCATTGGCGGAAGCCCTATCCTTGGGGAAAAGTGGCTTGAGAGCATCAATTATCACATTGGTGCGCTTGACCCCCTCGCTCACCAAAAAGAGTAGAGCGATAGTTGCCACACCTCGATTGCTAAAGCCCATAAAGAGCTCTTCGGAGGTAAGCACACCCCCAACATAGAGCATCGAAGCTGCCGAAAAGAGCACCATCCCCTGCCGCATTTTGTTGCGGATAAGCGCATAAATGGAGGCAAAAACTACCACCAACACAAATATCATCTGAAGCGTCATAACTATATATTTTAAAAAGCCTCGGTCATATTAAAGTAAAAGAGTGTCTGCCCCTCGATTGGGCTTCGTCCCATCTCAACTCTAAAGTTCATACGAGGCTGAACCTCAACTCTTAGCCCCACACCATAGTTGGGCAATACACCCTCAATCTCAAATGGCGATGGGCCAATAAATCCCGAGCCTACCCACGCCACAAAGCCAAATCTATTGGCAAGTTTCGACCACATATCGATAGGCTCAACGTGGAATTTATGGCGATACTCCACCATTGCCATATGCGTGGTTTTGTCACGATACTGCCCTTGGTAGTAGCCCCTTAGATCGAATGGCGAACCAACCGTCGAGAGCCGAGTAAAGGGAACATCGCCAAAGGTATTCTCCGAAGAGAGGCTCCACGCCAAGGTGCGACCGCTCTTTTGTGAGGAGAGCTGCACATATTGCCGATAGTCGATTTTAAGTAGCTGGTAGTTGTACTCTCCTCCAAAATAATCGCCATAAGCCAATGCTCGAATATCGAAAAAGAGTCCGCTATATGCGTTTGCAGGAATATCCCTCGAATCGTAGTTTAGCGAGAATCCAACTCCGTTGTTGAGCATATTCAGCCCACTCTCGTCGCCACCTGCCTTTACGTAATCAACATCCTCTGTAACCCCTTGCGCAGGATAGGTGAGCTTGTCATACTGTGCGTGCAAGTTGGCACCCAAAAACCAATCACTTTGCCCCATTCGAAACATAACGATTGGGTTGAAATTTATTTGACTATAAAAGTATGATGTTGTCTCATCTCCACGCTCGATTGAGCTATTTTGGTCATAGCCAACCCCGTAATAATTGCCCGAAAGATTAGAGTATAGAAACTCTCCCATCACACGGATTCTATCCTGCGCCATAAAGAGTTGCGGGCGCACTACAACCGAAGCATCAACGCCCCTGCCAAACGACAATGAAAACGCCACAGGCAACACTGATCGCTTTTCGGCACCCTCCATACCCCGAAAATCAAAGGTTGTAAGGGCGCTACCACCCACCAAAAATCCATAATCGGGAGTGTAACCAGGCCCTCCAAGAATGCTGAAACGAGCGTTTTTATCCTCTTGAGCAAATGTTAGCTGAGATGCAAATATTGTTAGTATGCTTAAAATAATATAACTGCACCCTCTCTTTTTATATCTGTTATTAATAATCTATTCGTTGTTATGTTTTACACTAATTTTCTTGAGGTAAAGTTCCATATTTTGCAAGAAACCTCAAAGGCTAATTATTGGTTAAACTATACCAACTTTAAGATTACACTCTGTTTTGGGTTCGATATTGACGAGGGGATAGTTTGGTGTATCGCTTGAAGTATCGACCAAAGACTGAGATGTCATCGAAATTGAGATCTGCGGCAATTTCGCCAATCGAAAGGTCGGTTGAGGCTAATTTTGTCTGTGCGTACAACATCACAAATATTGCGATTATATCGGTGATGGTTTTGTTGGTTACTCGCTTGACGACTGAGGCTAAATGTTGAGGTGACACGTGCATCGTTTGGGCATAGAAGGTAGCACTGCGCTCGCTTTTGTAATTCTCTGCAATATGTTTTGTGAGCTGAAAGACCAATGCTTTGCTTCGATCTTTTTGCTGCGAGACTCTCTCTAACTTGTTGTATCTCGCACCAATAATCACGATAATCTGTTTGAGGACAGAGCATACAAAATCACTATTTTCACCCACTAATAGCTCCTCTTTCATTCGCATAAGAACCTTGATGTAATCGCATATTATCTCGATTGAGGTGGGCGGAAAGTCAATAAAAGGCGACTCCATAATATGGGCAACGTGCTCTATAATCGTCTCGAAAACATCGGCCGAGGTGAACGTCCGTTTATCAAATGTGACGACATAAAGTTCGGTGTCGGCTTGCTGCTCGACGACCTTAAAATATTTGTATGGAAGCAGTGTAATTATACTATTCTCCTTTAGGGTGTACTCCGATGTGTAGAGGCTAACCTTGCACTCACCACGAGTGCACACGACAAATACATAGCGATTAAGTTGCTGTGCATCTTTATATTTCGCTTGTAGTATTCCTGAATTATCTATATACGCTTTGAACATTTTGGGTTAGTGTTATTGGTTATTATTTCGCTGTTTCTCTATCGAGAGAATATAGCCTGTAAATATTGGCAGAATCATCATTCCCATCATCGGCAAGATAGCCCCTAACGCTCGACCAATCCCTGAGATGGGTACAAGCTGCGCACCTGCTGTTGATATGCCCATCCACGCCCACCATACCGCATCACCAAAGTTAGTAAGGGCTGGATTAACCCCATACTCAATGTCGTAGAGGAGTAGAGCCGAGAGGTGAGCAAACAAGCAGACCGCTAAGGTGTAGGCAAAAAATAGTCGTTTGGCACTATTGCCCCGAATTGTCCAACGCAAAATAATCGAGATGGCCAACAGCGAACGTAGCACGGGCGATGCTCCTGCAAGCATAAAGGTTGTCCTGTCGAGGTTGGGCGTAAACCACGTCATAATATTGAGGTAGGGCATCGAGAGTATCAAAAATGCAAGATTCCGCACAACGTACTTTCGTGGCGATTTTGCCTCTGATAATCCCACAAAGAAACTGAGTAAGAAGATTGTGCAGACCACAAATTGGAGCGTCAAAAACCACGACGAGAAGTGCGACTTATCGCCCACGACAACCTCTACGGTAACGCCCACAATAAGCAGGATGCTTGCCGCGAGTAGCAACATCTCCAAAATTTTTCTCTCACTCTTGTCTCTTCTCATTATACTTTAAATTGCGATTGGGTTGTTTCCTAAAAAGCACATTGGCTTGCACTATCTACGATCCCGAAACCAATGGTTGCGCTTTGAGTTGATAGTGTAACCCAAACTCCAGTAGAGGAATTGAGATTCACTTAAATAGACGGTCTTAACTCCAAATGTACCAAACAAATTATTTGCCAAATATACCTTGGCTCCTAACGCTTGGCTGAGTAGAGGGTTACTCTTATCTCGGTTGAGAATAGTTACCCCCACATCGAAGAATATAGAGTAGTATGGAAGCACAAGCTCACCTCGTGCACTAACGCCTAACGATAAGCGCTCTTTGAAATCGCCTAATTCGGTAACTGTGTAGTAGTTTCCATTATCGGGATGCTCTTTGTTGTAGATTATGGCTTCTCGACTCTCGTCATATAAACCCTCTACACCTATGCCATAGCGATAGTTATATCTTGAGGCACGCATAATATAGTAATTTAGTCCATACACATCAAACTGTTTATCGGTGTAGACATCTGGCATATTTGTTTGCAGGGTGTCAATCTTCACGTTGCGTGTTGAGAGTATAAATTGCACATCCTGCTCAAAGTGAGGCGTGAACTTCGAGCGGTCGACTTGCTTGAGTTTGCTATGAATCTTATCGTTGTGGTTGAAGTTATATGCTACCTCGACAAATGCACCTCCTTTGTTCAACCCATTATTGGGCTGTTGGCTTGTGCCATTTGAGAAGTGTGCAATGGAGGCTCCCGAGTGTATATCCACCCTGTCGCTTGCCCTCCATTTGAAGTAGATATTTCCTGCAAAGTGGACATTGGTGCTCGATCCTATAACCAAATTGTCGGGGTTAGTAAAGGGATCGTAGTATTTCCAATTCATCGAGAGCCCCAACTCCAATTCGTAGTTGAGCGAAAAGCGAGGGGTAAACTGCGAGATTGTTGCCCCTTGAAACAGGAACAGCGATACGGGTTTGCCAAGTTCATCATCTCGCCCATAGAGTGATTGAGAGAGTCCAACGCCATAATAAGGCATACCATACGCTAAATCTTGCCAACTATCACCCCGAGAAGTGAAGGCATATTTGAGGGTATTTGTCGAGTAGTAGGTTTGATTCTCACCTTGAAGAAAATCGTTTGTCGGTATGACCCAACCCGCCCCACTATTAAAGGAGACATATACGGGTAGCAGACTCTTCTCTTGCTCCTGAGTGCCCTCTGCCGATAGCGAAGCAATTGAGAATAACAGTAAAATAACTATGTAAATATATTTCGGTTTCATCATATTAAAAATTTATACTGCACAAAAATTATTCCTTTGCAACTATGAGAAACCGCCTTGTTTCTCAAATTATTGGTAGCGAGAGCCTATCGACTTCTGGTAAGCAGCATACGAAATTCGTTGTTTGTGGTAGATTTGGATTAGGTTTGTGTAAGCGCCAATCCAACTAACTTGTGCCGAGAGGACATCCAAGACCTGAAGTTTACCCTCGTTGTAGCTAAATGTATTTAGTTCGAGGTTCTCTTCCGCCAGCGTGCAGTTCTCCTTGGCTAAATCCACTTGGGCGATATTCTCTTGGAGCTCTGCCCACGAGGCGGCTATCTCCTTTGAGATATGCTCCTCGCTTGCTCTTGCCTCAGACTCCTTTGCCGTGAGTATTGCCGTCTGCATCGAGCGCTTGTGGCGAGCTGCTCCACCGTGGAAAATTGGTATCTTGAGCGAGGCGTAGAGGTTACTATTAAAGAGCGTTGAGCCATCAATATTTATCACCTTGGTGCCCCACGTCTCGCTAAATCCGATGGCGAGGCTTGGCTTGTATGCTGCGCTCGATAACTTTATTTGGCTCTTTTGATGCTCCACTCCCATTTGTGAGAGGAGGTAGTCGGGGCGACGAGCCAATACCTCATCGACACCGCAATATTGGGGAGCACTCATCTCGACTTCGATAGAGTTCGTTAGCTCAATTTCGGTGAGTGGATCTCGACCCATAAGTGAGTTTAAGTTTTGCAGTGCTAAGCGGTAGCCCAAAAGGCTATTGGATTGCTGTATCTCGGCCTCTTTCTTGCGTGACTGCATCTGAATAAGCTCGGTTTTGGCAACCATTCCATCTTCATATTTGTTTTTTATCGCACTCTCCAATTGGCTGATAATCTCGACATATTCGCACATCGTCTCATACATCGCCTTGTGTGCCGCTGCACCCCAATATGCTGATTCGGTGGCTAAAATTATATTGTCGAGGGTTAGCTCCGCCGCTTGGTCTGCCATCTCTGCTTCAATCTTCGATGCCTCATAAGCGTTGCGAACCGCTCCACCTGTATATATCGGCTGCACAATTCCAATCTCGGTGCTATATGTGTTGTGGTCGAATGGGATTAGTATTGTGCCCAAGGTCACATCGTAGTCGTTTATGCGATATTGATATGAGCCGCCTGCATCAACCGATGGCATAAATGCGCTGCGTGATAGCTTCACTGCTGCTGCCATAGCCTCTCGCTGTGCTTCGCTCTGTTTGATCTGCTCGCTATAATCTAATACCTCGCTCTTGAACTGCTCGAAGGTGTAGCTGTTTTGAGCAAAGCTATTTTGTGCCACTCCAATAGCAAACAGTAATATTAAATATCTATTTTTCATCTGTTTCAACTTTAATTTTAAAGAAAATACAATAGGTGATTGGGAGTATAAAAATGGTAAGCACTGTCGAAATAAACAATCCGCCCATAATCGTAGCAGCCATTCCTGCAAACATTGCATCGCCAAGCAGGGGCAACATTCCAAGGATTGTGGTTCCCGAAGCCATCGTAACTGGAATTATACGACTCTTTGTAGCCTCGATAATTGCAGTAACCTTGCTTGCGTTGAGCCTTAACTGAGTCTCAATCTCCTCGACCAAAACAATCGAGTTCTTGATATTCATACCTATAAGACCCAAAATTCCAAGTATTGCGAAGAAGTCGAGCGACTTGCCAAATATTATAAGCCCCCCCACCACACCAATAAACATCAGCGGTAGCATCGCCATAATAAGAATTGGCTTGCGGAAGTTCTTAGGGAACAAGAGTAGCAAGATGAAATACATCAATATAAACATCAAAGGCATATTCTTAGAAAGAGCTGAATAACTTTGATCCTGAATCTCCTGCTCACCAAAATATTTGAGTTTGTAGCCCTCTGGTATATCAACCTCACTTTGAACCCTCTCCCAAATCTCGGTAAATGTAGCCATAAGGTTTGCTCCTCGCACAGGCTCGCACTGCATCATCATACAGCGTTCACGGTTGTAGCGGCGCACAAGGTTGTAGCCATAATCTAACGAGAAATCGTCGATTACCTGCTCAACATTGACTGGCTCGCCCTTGGTGCTAAAGACCGAAACACTCTTAATGTCGTTGAAGTTCCACTCATCACGACCTCCTGTTTTCAGAAGTATTGGCAAGGTGTGGTCGCCCTCACGATAGCCTCCAATGGTGAGTCCGCTCGTAACGGTACTTAGCGACGAGGAGACCTGCTCACGTGTAACGCCCAATCTCAAACCCTTTTGTTGCGAGAATGTTGGCTTCCATAGTGGCACCTTTTCACCCCAATTGGAGCGAACGCTTGTGACATTTTCGCTTTCGAGAGCTATCGCCTTAGCCTTCTCGACAAGCATTGTGAGAGTGTCGATATTGTCACCAATAAATCCAATTTCGATTGCCGCCTCGGTGGTTGGCGAGATTGCAAAGAGTGCCGAACGGGTTATTGTATTGGGGTAATTCTCGTTCATATAGTAGTAGAACTCACGCTCTAAGTCGCTAACATCATCGGCATCGTAAGCCTCGACCATAACATTTGAGTAGTTTGGCTTTGGCCCAAATGACGAGCTTGCTAAGTAGTAGCGCAGAGGTGTTCCTCCCATCGTTATCGAGTAGGTTTTGACCCTTGGGTCACGACTTAGATACTCCTCCAAATCTTTAACATCATTGTCAACTGCCTTAATGCTAAAGCCCTCGGGATAGATCAAATCGGCTCTAAAGTAGGGCTTATCCATCTTCGGAAAGAAACTTTGTGGCATAAGTTTCATAACAAATAGCGAGACAAATAGGGCAATGATAACAGTTGCGAGCGTTACAAAGCGATGCTTAATCATATACTTTAGCACACCGCTAAATTTGTGATAGAGAGGTTTATCGTAGGGGTCTACCACCTTGCTACCAAAGCTATTCGACTTTAGAATAAAAGTTCCAAAGCTCGTTGTTTGGCTCATTGCAAGCAGCCAGCTAAGTCCCAACGACACCGCCAAAACGACAAAGAGGGGTGCAACAATCTCGGCCACCGACGAGGGCGCAAGATACATTGGCAGGAACGAAACGATCGCAATAAATGTAGCACCTAATAGTGCCCACTGCGGTTTCGTAGCTCCATCGACAAGCGCACGAACCTTGTTTTTACCTCGAAGTATTCCAATTTGTGCATTGTCAGTCACCACAATAGCGTTGTCGACTAACATACCCATAGCGATGATAAAGGCAGCAAGCGAAGTTCTATTGAGCCCCACACCTCCGAGCAACATAATCAGAAGCGCACCTGCAACCGAGAAGATTAGCGAGCTACCAATAAGCAATCCCGCACGGTAGCCCATCGCCAAGAATATGACAACAATAACTATCAAGAGCGACAAAATCAAATTTACGATAAAGCCATTATTCGCCTCATTAGCAATCTTATCCTCAGGATAGAGCGATATTAGCTCCACGCCAATAGGCATAATCTCCTTGATACGCTCCAACTCTACGTCGACACTCTCACCTACGGCAACAACATTATCCTTAGAGCCAGTCGCAACACCAATTCCGATGGCACGTTTGCCATTGACCCTCATTAGCGTTGTTGGTGGATCGTAGTATCCTCTCTCGACAGTGGCTATATCGCCTAAGCGAATCTCATTGCCACCTTTGCCCACTATAAGTTGGTTTTCGATATCCTCAATCGAGGTGTATGAACCCTCGGTTAAGATACGCAGTTGGTAGCTATCGGTCGAGATCAAACCAGTGTTTACTTGAGTATTTTGCCCCTGCAAAGTTGCACGAATTGCCGAGGGGTCAATCCCCAATGCGGCAAATTTCGAGGGGGTGAGCGACACATTTATCACCTCGGTCTGCTCGCCATATAACATCACCTTCTGCACTCCTTTGATAGGGGTGAGTTTAGTTCTAATCTTCTGCGCCCAATCTCGCAGTTCTTTATACGAGAAACCCTCGTCGGCTGTTAAGCCGAAGTAGATTCCAAAGACATCGCCAAAGTCATCGTTCACCGTGATGTTCGAGGCTCCTGATGGCAGTTGAGGCTGAATATTGATAACCTTGCGGCGCAGCTCGTCCCACTTTGCAGGCATTCTGCTTGGGGCGATGTCGGGGTTTAGGTCTATTGTGATCTTCGAGACTCCAAAATAGGACTCCGATTTAATCTTGTCGACCTCGCTCATTGATTGAATCTCTCGCTCAATAGGCTCGGTGATGAGGGTCTCAACCTCCTCGGGGGTTGCTCCGGGGTATTGAGTGAGAAGTACTGCGGTCTTAATCACAAATGGAGAGTCCTCCTTTTTGGGCAGCTCGAAGAACGAAAAGACACCGCCAACGAGGATAATTAAGAGCAGCAGATAGATTACCTTCTTGTTTATAACAGAGTATCGTGGTATATTAAACATCTTCCTAAATTAATTAGCTAACACTTTTACTTTTTGATTGTCGATTAGGTACGACGCTCCTGCGGCAACTACTCTGTCACCTACCTTTACATCGCCCTCGACAATAACCATATCTTCGCCAACGATAGTTCCCTTGTCGCTAACGTGTCGTCGTTCGACGCTCTGCGTAGTTGGGTTGTAGCAGAATACCGATTTTTGGTTATTTTCGTTGTCGTAAACTATTGCCGATACGGGCACCGTAATTGCGCTTTGGTACTCCAAAGAGCTCTCGACAACAAGGCGCACTTGGCACGAAAAGCCGACTGATATTTTGTAGTCGGCTGAATTAAACCGCTTATCTGTAATCTTTAGGTAGACTGGAACTCCTGCACCATTTGGTGATGCCTCGACATACTCCTTTATCTCAGCCTCGAAACGTTCACCCTTATATACATCGAACTCGACATAGAGTTTGCCGCCCTTTGATAGGTAGCCAACATTTGTCTCAGGAATCGAGAATTGCACCTGCAATGAGTTTGGGTTAATCAGGCGCACCACAGGCTCACCAGATTGCACACGTTGATAATTTTCAACATATTTCTGCTGGATAAATCCATCGAATGGGGCGGTGATCTTGGTGTCGGCGAGAATATTTTTCATCGTCTCGTATGCCGATTTAGCACCTATGTATGCCGCCTCGAAGCTCTCCGCCTCTTGAGCCGAGATTGCATCTTTCTCTAAAAGCCTCTGGGCTCTATCGGCCTGAGATTTCGCCTTGATGTAGGTTGCATTCTGAGCATCAAGCTCCAACTGAAAATCTTGTGGATCAATCTCGGCAACCACATCACCACGCTTTACCCTCTGACCCTCAACAACATTCATCGTTGTGACGTAGCCACCCATCTTAAAGGCGAGGTTACTAAACTCGTCGGGAGTGACCAAACCTGAGAACGATTTCTCGAAGCTCGCCATTGACTCTATGGTGTGTAGCTTGACAGGTCTTGTGATCTTTTTGTCTGCGCCATTGCCTGCGCAAGAGCATAGCATAGCCACCCCTAATAGCAGGGTTAATAGTTTTTTCATATTTTTTTGTAATTTTTAAAATGCAGTTTTCTATCCCCACATACTGAATTTGTGGCAATAATCACTATTTTGCAGTGGACTTCCATCCTCTTTAGCAAAGAGAATATTTGTTATACCCGCCTCCTTGACGACACGTTCGATATTGGCAACCTCCGAGGGTTTAAAGTCATCCTTGGGGTAACTTTTGTATGAGATAACAACGGCTCTGCAATCTTTTGCGGCGTGAAGTAGATCTTCGTAAGAGTTAAGGTCTCCCGAAAGTATCTCAACATCATCTTCGCTCGTGTAGCGATATATTTTAGTGGGCGATGAGACAAATAGGCGGAAGCCATATTCACTTTGCAATCGAGCCTTTGTTTTGCTATCTAATGATTCGATACTCTTTGCTCCAACTATCAATACTCTATTCTTCTTTTTCATAGCTTTTTAATTTAAGGCAGTTCGGTACTCTTTGGGCGAAACCCCCACACGCTTTTTGAAGAGGCGCGAGAAGTAGTGCGGATACTCAAACCCCAAGGAGTAGGAGATCTCGCTAACGCTCTTCGAGGTTGTTGTTAGTGCAACTTTGGCTCGCTCAACAATCGACTCTTGCAGGTGCTCTTGTGCGCTGTGCCCTGTGTCTCGCTTAATCAAATCACCCAAGTAGTTGGGCGAGAGTGATAGGCGTTCGGCGCAATACTTTACTGTGGGTAGTCCGCGCGTGCTCTGCATATCTGTTGCAAAATACTCGTTGACAACCACTTCAAATTTCGACAAAATATCCTTATTCATTGTGTCACGGGTTACAAACTGCCTATCGTAGAATCGCTGGCAATACCACAGTAGTAGTTCGAGGTTAGAAATAATCAACTTTTTACTATACTTATCAATGGAGTGCGACATCTCCAGCGCCATTCGCTCGAAGCAATCCCTAACCACTCTCAACTCATCGGGCGAGAGGTGGAGTGCCTCGGAGACATTATAACCAAAGAAGTTATAGTCGCCAATGGTCGTAGCAAGCCTTTCGTCTTTGAGTAGGTCGGGGTGAAAAAAGAGGTTGTATGCTCCGCACTCGTCCCCCTCTTTGACCTCACGTTCGACCTTAACAATCTGATTGGGGGCGACAAAGACCATAGTGTTGTCTTGGAAGTCGTATGTATTTCTTCCATAGATCATCTTTCCGCAGTTGCCACTCTTAATCGAGATGTAGTAGAGTTTCGAGCGATATGTCATCACCTCACTCCTATCCGAAACATCAATCTTAGAGAAGTCCAACAGCGTAATAAGAGGGTGGAGCGTCTCCACGCCAAGTCTCTTGTTTAGTTCGTCAACCGAATTTAACTCTTTAATATCCATAATATCTTTGTCTTTGTAACTTATTCTTTTGCAAAGGTACTAATTAATGAGTTGCAGAGCGCAAGACTTTTTACAGAATCTTATTCGCAGAATAACACAAATTACAGTTTTATCACTCCCAAACTATTTCAAGGTCGTCGAGAGTCATATTACTTGCGCTGCTGCCAGTGAAATAGTCGCCATAGCGAGAGGCGGAGCAGACGATAATTATGTGTGTTGGCAGCTCGTCGAGAGTGTTGTAATCGAGGGTTATTTCGAATTGGCTCCACTCGTCGATTGACTCGGATATGATTAGCTCACCGTATGCCACCACGTCCTCGCCATTTTTATTGAAGAAGGTGGCGGAGTCGCGCGTGTCGATAATTAGCGGAATTTCGTCGGTGCCGAGCGACTCAGTTTCGTAGGCACTGGTGCCATATTCTTCGGGACTCCATGTACCGAGTGCCATGTAGATCGACCCTTGGTCGGGAGTCTCGCCCTTGACAATATCGACCCCGGGAGGAATTGTGCCCACCATGTCGACTATGCCTTGAGTGTATTTGACCCACCCGCGTATACCCACAGGGCGAGAGGTGAAGGGGCGACCGAGCCCAATTATTCCATTTGTTCCAGCGGTTTTGAGGTATGCCCCCGTGAAGATCGAACCCGTTGCGAATTTTAGTGTATTTTTCGATTGAAGGCTTGCAGCCAACACTCCTGTGCTCTCGGGGCAAGTATCCTCAGTGGGAGTGGTGAGGTTATAGCTCTCGCCTAAGGTTGTTCCTCCTTGGTTGCCTGTACCCCAATACTGCTCGCCATCTTCGAGGAATGGGAACCACGATCTGTTGGTAGAGCCGTTGTAGGTCGCAGGGAAGCTCCACTGCTCGAAGTCGCCATTGGGCAAGGGGAGAATGCTTTCGGTTGTCGCCGAGATAATCTCAGAGCTATCCTCACCGAGCGAAGCTACAAATTCGTAGTCGGTGTTGGATTCAAGCCCCTTTATCGTGGTGCTAAATGAGCCATCGCCAACAACTATTTCGGAGGTGTCTACCTCAGTCCAATCTTCAGTGCTGCTCGTGCGATAGCTAAAACTTGCCGAGGCAGTTGAGGTGTCACCCTCAGCAGTGAGTGCGGCAGTGGTGGCACGAACATCGCTTTGCGAGATCGAGACCTTAACGTCGGTCTGTTCAACGTATAATTTCCAGCGCTCTGTGGTATTGTGGTAGCTGATATTGACCACTCGATAGCTGCTAAACTGTGTCAGTTCATCGAGCGTAACATCGTAAGTGGTAATATCCGCAGGCCCCAACTTTAACCCCTGTACCGTTATATCGCTTAGGTCGGTCGACTCTGAGACGTATGCCGTAGCAGTTTTGGCCGAGAGGTCGAACACAGCGCTTCCAATCTGATTCTGCACACTAAAATATCGCTCGACAATCTGCTCTGCCGAGATTATCCACACATAATCTTGATATAGCGAAAGAGTCACAGAGAGTGGTGTATTAAGGTTATACGAGCTGTCGAGACTAAGCGTCGAGGTGAACTCAATATCGGGCGAATAATTTATCGAGGAGAATCGCACCTCCTCGATATTAGTATCCTCTTCGAGGCTAAGCACGATTGTGCGCTCCACGTTATCGGGATCATTCATCACAAAGCCATCGCCCTCCACGGAGGTGATATATAGCTCCACAACGGGGTATGGAATATTATTCTCGATACACGAGTGCAGCACAAGGGGCAGAAGCAAAAGTAAATATCGTCTCATAAATCTATCTCTTATTATCCCAAAAATGGAATGTCAAACCAAAATCAATCGCCAAGAGGTCAACGCTAAGATTAAATTGCGAAGCTCGCCTATCGCCAACGTGCTCCCACTGCTCGTCGTATTGCCTAATGTGATTATAGGAGAAACCACCCAAACCAAACGAGACAAATGTGGCTACATTGGGGGTGATATTCACAGCTAAACCGGGGCTAAAGCCGATGCTAAAGTTCGAGGTTTTATTATGAAGCAGCTCACCCGAGCCAGTAATATCTTGCTCAATATCGTACCTGCCATAGCCATAAAGAATATCAATCTCGGCAAAGAGCTCAAATTGCCCCTTAGCATCTATTTTGGTATAGCTACGGTGGTAGAGCCCATAGGAGTAGGTGCGACTATTAAATTTCACATAGGGTACATCAAGCTCCAAATCGTTTGTGCTACCTAAATCTAAAATAGCAGAAGAGATTTCGCCCACAATATCGCTATAAGCGAATCGAACACCAGCCATACTTCTATCGCTATAAAAGTAACCCACCGAGGGCTTTACGCTCGAAATAGAGCCATTAGCATCAATATCCTGCAATAGCAACAACAGCGTGCTATTGTCACTCGATAGGTTGCCAAACGATGCCGCAATGCTACCTACCCACTCCCCCTTGTGCAGGGACGAGAGGCGGCTTACTCGATCTATATCGTAGTCGAGACTCTCCTGAGCCGTAACAGCACAAGGGAGCACCAAAAGTAATATTAACACTAATCGTCTCATAGATAATAAGCAATACCAAAGTTTATCGAGAGGATATTGACTTTGAAGTTAAAGTAGTTGGTGGTGTAGCTACCCTCGGTGACTTGATTCTGCAGCTCCTTGGTGTTGGAGTAGGAGAATCCCATCGCACCTACATTTATCTCGGCAGCTAAGTGATTGGTGATAAATGCAGTGATACCCGGGGCGAAGTTTATCGCAAATTTTGTGGTTGTGGAGAATGTGCCCTGCACGGGCGAATCGTAGGTGTACTTCGACTGAGCACCGCCACCTTCAAGCTGTATCTCGTTGAACAGAGCAAAGCGTTTATTCTCACCAATCGAGATATATTGGCGCAAAATCGCCATCACGGAGTAGGAGTGCGAGAGCAGGTAGCAATCGTCCATCGAGAGATTAACCCCCGAATCACCATCGCCAAAGGCAATTGTAGAGCTATCGACACGCAAAAGGTTGCGGTCATACGAGATACGAGCACCCACAGCGTTGTTGTTCGAGAAGGCATAGGCAAACATCGAGCTTACCTCGAAGTTGTAGCCTATCGACTCAATTCCATCGACCACAACCAAACTATAATTGTTGTTGTTGTGACCTGAATATGAGCCTGTCGCCCCCACCATCCACTGCCCCTTGGGAACAAAAACATTGTCGTAGCTCGTCAGACCACGCACAGCCCTCTGCTCACGACGCATAGCCGTGAGCAGAGAATCTTGAACCTCTTGTGCCTCTTGTGCTTGCACTGAGAGTGCGGAGCATAAGGTGAGTGCAAGTATCAATAGTCGTTTTAGCATTCTATTCATCTTTTTTTACAGTAAGAGCGTTGATAGGTGGATGAGATTTTGAAGATGGCGTAGAGTTTTCTGAAGGAGCATACTAAAGTACACTCCCATTTTGAAAGTTTACAGTATGTAGGCTTGTAAGTTCTTTTATATTAATGTGTTAGAATAAATTGTGTTGACGGGGTTTATCCTCGATTAAACCTTTTTGACTGTAAAT
>JBCQUZ010000167.1:0-3407 GCA_047173645.1 Rikenellaceae bacterium | reverse complement strand
GTAAGGATATTTTCGAGTACCTCACCGCTATACGCTGAATTTTTTACTACTATTGCCATAGTCTATTATCGTTTTAGTTTGTTTGCAATCTCCTCCTGTCTCTTAGCCCAAGCTCCAACGGGAGCAGGAGTACCTCCGTCATTATGAATGTCCGTCATCGCATCTCTCTTTGGTGCAAGGTTCTTGAGCGCAGTCTCACCGTTGGTGCGGTCTGCCTTGAGTAGAGCCTCGAATGTTGGACGAGTAGTGGCATTGATTCTTCCATCATTCTCAGCTGCATCAAGTAGTGCCTTTACCTCATCAGCCTCTCGTGCAGCCTCTGCCGCTCGGAAGTCGTTGTTCTCCGACTCAAGAGCATCAATCACCTTTAGCACATCCGCATCGGATGCACACGCTTTAAAGCGGTCTCTTTTCTGTAAATCTTTTAGATCCATCTCTGTTTGATTTTTTGGTGGCTCTAAATTGAGCCGATTGTTAAACGTTTTGTAAATATCCTCTACGGAGGCATCCTCCGCTACTGGTTCTGTATCGTAAATGCCATCGATGAGTCCCATATCAAGTGCATCTTGAGCTTTGAGCCAATGGTCATCGCCATCGAAATAAGTAGCCTTAATCTCATCTACGCTTTTACCAAGACGTGCGGCATACATCTCGCAAAGAGTACCCTCTAATGAATCCATCAGGTCAATCTGCTTTTGCATCTCTGTTTTATTACCCCAAACTCCGCCCGACACGCTGTGCAACATCAACCTCGCATACTTTGACATTTTCACAGGTTTACCGCACAAAGCAATAACACTCGCCATACTTGCGGCGATACCATCGACATATATTGTAATATCCGCCTTGCTATTCTTGAGAGCATTGAAAATAGCTATACCTGCATAGACCTCTCCGCCACAACTATTGATGCGTACATCTATTTTATTATATGTAGCCTCAGCCTCCATCAGCTCACGTGTGATGTCACCGCTGTTTACCTTTTCCCACTCACCAATCACTCCATACAGCAGTATGCAGCACTTATCGTCCGAGGGGATTATGTTGAAAAATTTGTTCATATTTTGCGCTTATTTTTCACAAAGTTGGGCAGGAAAAATCACCCTTGCAAATCGTAAAAGCATCATAACTCTCTCAGCGGTTATGATGACCGTTCAGAGCGTTATGATGCTTTTTTGATTTGCCTAATTACTTATTTAAGAGCAACTTTGCAGAAAACAAGATGCGCCTCACCATAGCTCAAACAAGTTTGGCTCTGGATTCGGCTTTCATTGTTTTTGTATCAAAATCGCAACAATATGAGTAAGACATTAACCAACATACAAAAGAAAGAGTTAGCTCTTATCCTCTACACCAAAGAGAACCTCACTCAGCAAGAGATAGCTGACCGTGTGGGTAGTTCTCGTGTTACGGTGGGTAAGTGGATTAAGGAGGGTAATTGGGAGATGCTCAAGGTATCTATAACCATTACCAAAGAGGAGCAGCTCAAAAGCCTATACCGTCAACTTGCGGAGCTGAACGATACTATCAACGAGCGTGAAAAAGGTGAGAGATTTCCATCATCAACCGAAGCAGACACCATATCCAAATTGGCGAGTGCCATTAAGAAAATGGAGACAGAGGTTGGCTTGAGTGATATTATTGCGACATTCAGAGAGTTCTTGAGGTGGATGCGCTCCTTCGATGTCGAGCAAGCTAAAGAGGTTGCTCCATTGCTCGATGCCTTTGTTCAACATAAAGCACAATAACCGATGGCAAAAGCAAAATTAACCCCACAAGATAGATCAGAACTCAAAGGGTGGAACGAGGAGATTGCAGCCCTCAAGGAGTTTGTCCATATCGACAACTCCGATACTACAGCCGACATTGCAGTTCGTAAAAAGCGACTTGAGGCAAACCCCGAAGAGTGGTTCGCCTATTACTTTGCGCAGTATTATACCTGTGCTCCTGCACCATTCCACATTGCAGCATCAAAGCGACTTATCAATAATAATAGGTGGTACGAAGTACGTGCGTGGTCTCGTGAGCTTGCAAAGTCAGCACGTTCGATGATGGAGGTTATCTACCTCGCTCTTACTGGTAAGGTTAAGAATGTGTTGCTAATATCTAACTCAGCCGACAATGCCGAGCGTTTGTTGCTGCCATTTATGGCGAACTTCGAGGCGAACCAACGTATCATTCAAGATTACGGAGTGCAGCAGGTTTTGGGTTCTTGGGAGGTTGGAGAGTTTGTTACTGCGTGTGGTTGTTCGTTCCGTGCGCTGGGTAGTGGTCAATCTCCTCGTGGTACACGTAACAAGAACTATCGTGCTGATTTCCTTTTGTTCGATGATACCGATACCGATGAGAAGTGTCGTAACGTGGATAGAATCAATATTGACTGGAAGTGGATTGAGGAGGCTGTTATTCCTACGCTATCTGTGTCGGGTCATTACAGAGTGCTATTCAATGGTAATATCATTGCTACCGATTGCATTATCCTACGAGCCATTGCTAAAGCAAAGGAGCTTCAGCTAAAGAAGATAGGACACGTTGATATAATCAACATTCGTGATAAACACGGTGTATCTGTATGGTCTAAGAACTCAGAAGATGATATTGACGGTTTTTTGTCAATGGTGAGTGCATCTGCTGCTCAGAAGGAGTTCTTCAACAACCCGATTGTTGATGGTGAGGTGTTCAAGGAAATTACCTATGGTAAAGTGCCTCCTATATCGAAGTTCAAGTTCCTTGTAGCGTACGGAGACCCTGCACCGGGTGAGAATAAAACAAAGGATAGTTCGACCAAGACCGTGTTCTTGATGGGCAAATACAAAGGTAAACTCTATGTTATCAAGGGTTATCTTGATAGAGGTCTCAACTCCGAGTTCATCGAGTGGTACGTGAAGATTCTTGAGTGGGTTAATGGCAAAGTACCGGTCTATTGCTATATGGAGAACAACAAGCTCCAAGACCCATTCTTCGATCAGGTATTCCAACCAATTGTGCGAAGGGTGCGAAAGCAACGCAAGATCCACTTATACATTCGTGGCGATGAGGAGAAAAAGACCGACAAGGCTACACGTATAGAGGCGAACCTTGAGCCATTGAACCGTGAGGGTAATATGATATTCAACCAAGATGAAAAGGATAACCCTCACTTCAAACGCCTTGAGGAGCAGTTCCGATTGTTCACTCTCCGATTGAAGTACCCTGCCGATGGTCCAGACTGTATCGAAGGTGGGTATCGCATTATCAACAAAAAGCAAATGGCTGTAGCTCCACCTATAATGGTTGGGGTGAGCAGAAGCAATAACAAACACAAGATGTAACTATGGCAAATTTTATAGATAGAAATGATTATGATGCAACCGTACATCAAGAGATACTCGATTCTCTAACACGAAAAGACGAGGCTATTATAGAGA
>JBCQUZ010000166.1:0-3409 GCA_047173645.1 Rikenellaceae bacterium | reverse complement strand
CGATTCCGATGCTTTTAACCGCCGTATGGTAGAGCTACTGATATTTCCCTTTACTTGCAATGTGTACGTTGTTGCATTTTTCAGCTCCATTGTTCTCCAAAGTGGCTCATACGAAATCATTATATACACCTCCATCGCCCATTGACATATCTCTATTATTGCCTATAATTAATCTAAAGCGTTATAGGCAATATTGCTTATATCGGATTGAAAACGAAAGGGGTAGACGATGACAGTAACATTTTGTGGACACAACGATGTATATGGCGATGAAAAAATTCGTAGCTGGCTAGAAACCGTGATCCGACAGCTCATTAGCGAGGGAGTCACCCATTTTTACTGCGGTGGTCATGGCGGTTTTGATAGGATGCTATCCTCGGTCTTAGAGCAAGAAAAGAAGCGTTCTCCGCAAATTCAGCGCATCCTTGTCTTAGCATATTTAGAGAAAAACCACTACGAGGACGACTATGATTACACCATATATCCAGAGCTTGAGAAGGTGCCAAAACGCTTCGCCATCTTAAAAAGAAATGAGATTATGGTGCAGGATAATGATGTTCTGGTGGCGTATGTCACCCACAGTTGGGGCGGTGCCGCTAAGACATTGGAGTATGCCCAGAAGAAGAAAAAGCGTATTATTTTATATCCAGACCTTTCGTAGAAACCCAAGAGGGATAGATGTCAGAACGGAGATTTTCACACGCAATTTTTCAAGTTTCTCTCGCTACTGTTGTCCCCCAACGCTGACCCTATGCACTTTTACGCGCCCTTTTCATGTATTTTTAAGTTGACAAAGATAACGACCTAGCAGACATCCAGCCACGAACTCTTAAGCATAAGGGTTGATATTATGTTATACTATACGCATCATTAGAACGAAAAAAGGAGAAATATCACTATGTTCGAACCAGAGGTGATGTTAATCATGCCAGATACAAAAAAAGCACTTGAACTATATCAGAAACTTTTTGGAATCCAAGCGGATGCAAAAAATGTCTTCGAATGTGAGGGCGAGGTTTATATAGTGTTGGGAGGGATGACGCTCCATTTAATCAAAGAGGATGAATCGCAGGGGCTTATCTGCCCAGACTTCACCCTAGAACATACCTACCGTTTTTACATTATTGTAAAAGATATAAAGCCAATTTTCGCCAATCTTTTCGTAAATTGTGAGGGCATTAGCCTATCTGATGGTAGAGATGGTGAACGTATATCCATAACCATTGTTGATGACTACGGATACAAGTGGATTGTGACACTCTCGAAGAATGACCATAGTAATAAAGAAGAGAATATTTTGACCGCAAGCCTCTTTTATTTGGTGGATAACATTGACGAGGCCACAGTTTATTATAGGAAAATTTTCGACCCTGCGAACCAAGGTGTTTTTACAGAGCGACAGGTGACGGACGCAAAGGGATTTCGAAAACAGCTTACGTTTTATATGGAGGACTTGCGGATTCACTTTGCAGAATACGACAGAGAGCTTTCCAAATCATCCCGTGTTTCAAATCAAGAAACCCCATTCCAAATTAAAATTTACTGTGAAAACCCAGAGGAGCTACTCCAGCGTGCCATCGTAGAGGAATGTACTGTGCTATCTCAGTGTGACATGGATATGCTCTCTTTTCCTGCTACCATCCTAGACCGCTATGGGGTCAAATGGCAGATTGGCTATCAAGAGCAAATTGCTGATGATAACGAAGAGTGAACGGCTCTACTAAGTATCCGAAAATTGTTTCATTCTTAATTGTGCAATATGTTATACTATACACATGATTAAGCGAATACACAGGAGAAACCGATGAAAATTGTGTCATGGAATGTAAATGGAGTACGGGCCTGCCTTGAAAAAGAATTTTTAGATATTGTCGCAAAGATGGATGCAGATATTTATTGCATCCAAGAAACAAAGGCCACTCAATCACAGGTAGGTCTTGTTACCCCTAGCTATGCACAATTTTGGAATAGTGCTCGTCGGCAAGGTTACTCTGGTGTGCTGGTATTGACAAAGACGGAACCGCTGTCCATTCGTGAGGGCTTTGGCATTGAGGAATTTGATATAGAGGGACGCTTGCTCACACTTGAGTACCCCGATTTCATATTACTTTGTGTCTATATGCCTATGTCAAAGGGACGGATACAACGTAGCTCGTATCGGAGTGATTGGGATGATGCCCTATTGAAATATATACAAACATTCAGCAAACCAATTATCATTTGTGGCGATTTCAATGTTGCCCACAAGCACATTGACATTTATCCCGAGAATTTACGCAACGACCCGAATCCTCCTGGCTTCCAAGAAGGCGAACGCACCAACTTAGAAAGGCTACTAAACACTGGACTCGCAGATGTGTTTCGCCAAAGAAATCCCAAGGCTCAAGTGTACAGTTGGTGGTCAAACCGCCTTAACAAAAGGGCTGAAAATCGTGGGTGGAGGCTCGATTATTTTTTGGTGTCTAATGCACTTGTGGGGAGTGTCACAGATGCACAAATCCATGGGGACATCTATGGATCTGACCATTGCCCTATCTCCTTGGATATTGATCTCTCATTACAATCAGTGCAGTCCGAACAAAACAGACGCTTTACGCAACAGTGGGAAAACACAGATTGGTCTAGCCATGAAGAATATCTAAGGCAAAAGCAAAGTAAGATTGCTAAGGCCACTTATAATCAAAATGATGCCATGATTCACAAACTCCAAATGGAGCTGGTGAATGCGTTCTCGGCTCGAATGTTAGCTGTTCGCCATGTATCCAACTCTAACTCGGAAACAGGAATGGACGGAGTGAAATGGGCAACAAGTGCTCAGAAAATGAGGGCTGTATATGCTTTGAATTTTGCTAATTATAGGTGTTCACCCCTGCGTAGCGTGGTCATCCACGATGGCAACAAAGAACGTCGCATCAATATTCCCACTTACTATGACCGTGCAATGCAAACGCTTGTGCGGTATGCTCTTGAACCAGTTGCGGAATCTCGTGCGGATCGAAAGTCATTTGGCTTTCGCAAAGGGCGAAGCACCTATGATGCAAACGCTTATATTTTAAGTACCATGGGCAAAACCAAAGAGCCGCTATGGGTTTTCCGTGGTGACATTAAAAGCTACTATGACACCATATCTCATAGATGGATATTAGAGAACATCCCTATGAAAAATCTCATCAGAAAATTCCTCAAATCGGGGATGCTGGTAAACGGTGAATTATTCGAGACCGTGGAAGGAATTTCACAGGGGTCGGGTCTCTCGCCCATTATAGGGAATATGGTTTTAGATGGGTTGCAGTTTCATATTTTCAAAGAGCTGTATCCAGATGGAAAGATTCAAAATTATGCTCACGGAGACCTAATTCGCTTTGCCGACGACTTCATTATTTTTGCTAAAAGCGAGGAGCAAGCAATA
>JBCQUZ010000165.1:0-3413 GCA_047173645.1 Rikenellaceae bacterium | reverse complement strand
TCTCATACATCTATGATTTTAGTGGTTTCATAGCGTGAGCTATTCCAAGTTTTGACATCTACCGTGAGGTATTGAATCCCAGAAAAGCCAACTTCGGCGGCTTTTCCTCCCCCTTCAGGGGCGAGGTTTGGTGGGTGACTCTTATGAGTTACTCACCGACCCCAGAGTTACTCGGGGGACACCTCGCTGTTTCCTTGAGGAAATAAAAATCCATCGAACGATGGATTGGAATTTAAGCCCTATAACAGATCTCAATCTCGGACAAGTCCGAGAGAGTCTGTTGTGCAAGGCTTACAACATCACGATAGTGGCAATAAATTGGATTATCTCCGCTACTTGGGCACAAAGGTAGCGGATGGAGAGAGCCAAAATACACCCCAAGAGTACGCCACAAGCTGCCACTTTAACGCCACTCTGTGCCACGAGGGAGAAAAGTGATACAAACTTTAATTTTTAGCTGTTCATTTGCACTGTTGTTTAGAAAAACATCCAGTTGTTAATAGATAAAAGAAGAAGCCTTTATGAGGGGAAAAACAAGTTTGAAATTTGACAGATCCACGCGAGACTCTATTTATTCATTTTCGAGAGTAAAAGAGCACACGTAAAAACGTATATACGTGGATATTATTATTCACTCCTGTATATCTTGCTGATTAACAGGATGTAAAAACAAAATGTGAAATTAGTATAAAGTCAAAAATTAAGATAGATAGAGATATGAAAAAGGAATTATATATAGCTTTTGCCACCCAAAAGGGAGGCATTGGTAAGACTTCGGTGACGGTTCTCGTGGCGAGCTACCTGCACTATGTTAAGGGTTATAACGTGGCGGTCATAGATTGCGACTATCCACAGAACAGTATTATGGAGATTCGCACGAGGGAGGAGAATCTAATCGAGCATAATGACTATTTCAAGGTTCAGGCGTTCAATCAAATTAAGAAGTTGGGAAAGGCGATATATCCAATCGTCGATAGTAATGCCGTCGATGCCTTGCGAGATGCGGAGCGTCTAATCGAAGATGAAGTAGTGAAGCCCGACATTGTACTCTTTGACCTGCCTGGCACGATCAAGAGCGAAGGCGTTCTCAGCACCCTCTCTGCTATGGATTATATTTTCACCCCGATTAGTGCCGACAGATTGGTTGTCGAGAGTTCCATTCAGTTTGTGTCGATGTTTAATGAGAGCCTCGTCACAACGGGCATCGCTAAGACCAAAGGAATACACTTATTCTGGACGATGGTTGATAAGCGAGAGCGTAGCGAACTCTATGAGACCTATGATAAGATAATCGAAGATATGGGACTCTCAACCCTAAAGACCCTACTACCCGATAGCAAGCGTTTCCGTCGAGATATATCGGAGGGTAAGAAATCAGTATTTCGCTCTACTATATTCCCCATAGATACAGCATCTCGTAAGGGCAGTGGTATTAGTGAATTGGTCGATGAGATATGTGAAATTATTAAACCCTAAAATTTATGGCAGGATTGACAAAGGCAGAGGAGGAGATGTTGATAGCGTCGGTTAAATCTCGCAAGCGTGATGGTGCTACGGTAGTAGCTACCATTAACGATGAGACGGAACCAGAGCCACAACCACAAGAGCCTCCTCCTAAACCAACTACCACACAGAAGCGCAAAAAGCGAGGTGGCAGTTTTGATGAAATGTTTCTCCATCGAAATGAGACTAAGCTACGCCAATGTGCTTATGTCGACAAGGAACTTTATTTTAAGGTTGCCAAGATTGTAAATGTTGTCACAGATAAGCGAGTTACAATTGGAGCTTATCTCGACTCAATCATAGAACAACATTTGGAGGAACATAAGGATGAGATAAATGAGAAACTAATTAACAATATTAAAATTTAGAATAATGAGAAATAATAAAAAAGGAGAGCAAAGAGTCAATTATAACCTCTTCTTGCAGAAAAGTGCGTGTAAGGAACGATGCTGCGTGTATGTTAGCAAAGATGTTCATGAGAAAATATCTAAAGTGGTTAATATTATTGCTGCTAGAGAGGTTTCGATTGGAGGTTATATAGATGCTGTACTATCCACCCATCTGGAACAGTACAAAGACGAAATAAATGAGAGATATGCTCAACAGAGTAAAAATTTAATTTAACCTATGAATATACTCTTAATAGTAATAATCTTAATCTACAACATCGGTATTGTGATATATGTCCTATATATCTTTTGTACGCCCGACAAAGAGACTGAAAAAGGCGAAGATGTAACGATAATAGAGGTTGAATATGACGATAGCATAGTAGGCAAAAGCAAGTTCAAAATACCAAACTCTACGCCACTCACTGCCAAATCAACGCCACTCGATGCCACCGCCGAAAAAGGTGATGATAAGCCCGAAATGCCCGCTACTTTTGCATCGCAAACGGATGAGAAACCATCGGCTAAGGTTGCAGATGAGAATTTGGATAATGCCTTTGAGGATGTAAGAGCGGAGACCTCACCAACCTCGTATGCAGACGCAGATGATGATTACGATGGAGTGCCCAACGATGAGTTTGCTACGGGTAGCACAATAGAGGAGATTGGAGAGTCGGTAGAGACTGCCGCCAATCCCAACGCAACGCCGCAGCAACAAGAGAGGGCAGCAAAGGTATTCGTCGAGATGGAGGGTTCGGAGCTATACGACAAACTAATGGCAAACTCCACAAAATGGAGAGACAGGATAAGGGCTTTAACCGATAGCTATCTTGGTAGTGCGACAGACAACGGCACAACTAAGAGCAGCAGAGGTCGCAAAGAGTTCAAACCTCCAACCACCCTCGATGAGTTTAACATCCGCGATTATGTGTAATGTATAATTTAAAATTTATTTATGACAAACAAAACAAAAAAGAGCCTCTGGGCAACGACAGCTATAATGTCGTTTATCCTGACTGCTACGGCGACGGTGACCTATGCGCAGGGGGATGGGTTGGCGGGGATTTCGCAGGCGACCTCGATGGTGACATCTTACTTTGAGCCGATTTCGCAACTTATGTATGCGGTGGGTGCGGTGATGGGTCTCATTGGTGGACTCAAGGTTTATAGCAAGATGCAGGCGGGTGACCCCGACACCTCGAAGGTTGCCGCAGCGTGGGGGTTTGCTTGTGTGTTCTTGGTGATAATGGCGACAGTACTTCAAGCCTTTTTCCTCTAATTATAATTTACAATTCACAATTTATAATTAAGAAAATGGCACAGTACCAAATCAACAAAGGCATCGACAAATCAGTAGAGTTCCAAGGTCTAACAATGAAGTACATCCTCATCCTCGCAGGAGGTCTCATCGCACTATTCCTACTCTTTGTAGTGATGTCCATCGCAGGTGTTCCAAACTCCGTAAGCCTCACAATCATTGCCATAAGCACAGCAATACTTATATGGCAAACCTTTGCCCTA
>JBCQUZ010000036.1:0-22024 GCA_047173645.1 Rikenellaceae bacterium | reverse complement strand
CTCACTCTTGGACGGAGATCTACAAGATGGCAGGAATGAACGAGGCTCAGATAGTGGAGTACAGGGAGAGGTTGGCGAAAGAGAACAATCTATCACAGACCGACCCACTGGACGCTTACCGAGATTAAATAACATTAACAACAATCATTCAGAGCGTGGTGTGGATCACGCTCCTACCTCTGTTGATGCTCGTATAAAAGCAAACATCGAGGCGATAGAGCTATCGCACCAGTTATTAGAGAGTGGAGATAATGCAACTGCTGAACAAATGGCTACCCTCCGTAAATTTAGCGGTTGGGGTGGTTTAGGTCGAGCGTTTAGCAATACGGACTATTCTAATCGCCTACAACAGCTACTGGGGGCAGATGGTTATCAAGATGCTATCACAAGTGCAAATAGCTCCTATTACACGCCAGCGCAAGTTATTGATACACTTTGGGACATTGCCGAGCAGGTAGGCTTTAAGGGTGGCACAATATTAGAGGGTTCTGCTGGCGTTGGTAATATCATAGGGCAAATGCCTATTCATATTGGTGAGAATAGTGATATTCACGCTGTCGAGATAGACCCCACTTCGGGCGGTATGCTTTCGTTGTTATATCCTGATGCAAATGTCGAGATTCAAGGATTTGAGCAGACACGCATACAGAATGGAAGTGTTGATCTCGCCATCACAAACGTTCCCTTTGTAACAGGTCTACGTGTAAACGACACTACGGGCGACAAAGACCTATCCAAGAAGTTTCACAACATTCACGACTTCTGTATCGCTAAGAATGTACGCAAACTCCGAGAGGGAGGTATCGGTATCTTCATATCATCTAATGGCACTCTCGATAGTAGTAAACGATTGCGAGATTGGGTTGTTAATGAGGGTGGTTCTGATTTCATCGGTGCATTCCGTATGAACAACAGAACATTTGTTGGCACAGCGGTAACTTCTGATATAATTGTGGTTCGCAAACGTATCAATGCTCAAAAATCGCCTAATGCGATTGATGTGAGCATAGTTAGTGGCGAGAGGTCGGTAGAGTACGACACAGGTGAGACACGCAAGGTAAAAGGTGTTGAGACAGCTATCATCAAACCTTTGTCGATGGACTACAATAAATACTTTATCGACAACCCTCAGTATATGGCAGGTGATATGCGCTTTGGTTTTGAGAATAACGAAACTTTCAGACCAACAAGCAAAGGTCTTTATCCAACAAGCGGTAAGGATCAATTACAAATGTTGTCAGATTTTGTCAAGTCGCTATCTTCTGAGGAACAACAAGAGAGGAGCGAGAAGAGTGCATCTACAAATGACACATCAACCGATGGTAAAAAGGTTGGTGAACTTTATGTTAAGGATGGAAGTTTGGTTGTGGCAGGTGTTGATGGATCTTATCCCCTTGAGGTAAATAAAAACAAGGTCAAAGGTCATACAAAGGTGGAGTGTTTTAATGCTTATTCAGCTATCAAAGATACTCTTGCTGATGTGCTTGCATACCAATCAGAGAATGATAGTGATACCAATCTGCAACCTTTACTCGATGCTCTAAATAAGGCATACGACAGTTTTGTTAAAACCTATGGACATTTCAATAGTAATACATCTATTGCATTTTTGCGCAATGATGTAGATTATCCGAGTGTGTTCTCTCTTGAAACTTACGAAGAGGTCGGAGACGCTACGGGTAAGCGAATAAAGAAGTTTGGTAAAACAGATGTGTTTAGCCAGCGTGTTATCGAGAAAGAGAAAGAGCCAACACCCACCAACGTGAAAGATGGCATCATTGCCAGTGTGTTCAAATTTGGTCGCATCGACATTCCATATATATCAGGTCATCTTGGGAAAAGCGTTGAGTCGGTAAAGGAGGAGATCATAAAGAGTGGCTATGGCTTTGAGGATCCTGTAACTCGTCAGATCGAATTATCGTATCAATATCTTAGTGGCAATGTCCGTGAAAAACGTCGTCAAGCTGAGGTAAACAACATAAACGGAGAGTATAATGCAAATATTAAGGCTCTTGATAGTGTTATGCCAATGGAGATACCTGCGCACTTAATCGACTTTACTCTTGGTTCATCGTGGATTGCTCCAAAGTTGTATGATGATTACGTTAAGGATCGCACGAATGTAGATGTCAATTTTTCGGCAGTAGGTGGTACTTGGTTTATGAAAGACCCAGCAGGAACGTACAACGAGAAGAATCGCTCAATGGGTGTTACAAGTGCAATGTTCCACAAACTTATTATGGGGCATACCCTAATCGAAGCAGCTATACAGAACCGCAGTATTAATGTGTCGCAAACATCTAAAAGATCGGATGGTTCTACAGAGACGATAACTGATAAAGATGCTACACAGGCTTGCGCTGCAAAAATTGATGAGATACGACAAGATTTCAAAGATTGGGCAAGAGTTCAGATGCAGAGTGACTCAGAAATGTCAGATGCTATGTGTCGTATATACAACGATACATTCAACAACTATGTACCAATGAACATCCCCGATGAGTTTGTTCCAGAGTATTTCGGAGGTGCAGCGCATAAATTCAGAATGAAACCGCATCAAGGTAAAGCTATTGTTCGAGGAACTATGCAACCCTTATTGTTGGCTCACGAGGTTGGAACTGGTAAGACTTTTACCCTTATATCAACAGCGATGGAAATGCGCAGATTGGGTACAGCTCGCAAACCTATGATTGTCGTTCAAAATGCAACCGTAGGACAATTTGTCAGAAGTGCAAAAGAGTTATACCCCAATGCAAAGGTATTGACACTCGAAGATGCAGACCGCAATGCACAGGGGCGTAAGAACTTCTATGCTAAGATACGCTATAACGATTGGGATATGATTGTTGTACCTCAATCAACATTCGAGTTTATCCCTGATAGCGAAGAGCGTCAAATGCAATTTATTCAAGAGCGAATCGACGAGAAGATGACTGTACTTGAACAGATGCAAGATGCAGACCCTGACGCAACGAGTGTTATAACCCGACAAGCTGAAAGAGAGATAGAGACACTTGAGGCGCAACTTGCAGCCATAACAAGTGGTAAATCAAAGAAACGTACTGCAAATCAAGAAAAGAAACTCGCTATAACAAAGCAGAATGCCGAGATTAAAGCAATAGATATGCTTGATCGAAGAACTGACGATGTTGAGAACTTTGACGATATGGGTATTGATGCCCTCCTTATTGATGAAGCTCACGAATACAAACATCTTGGTTTTGCCACAGCAATGCAACGAGGTGTCAAGGGAGTAGATCCATCATACAGCAAGAAGTCGCAAGGCGTATTTCTAAAAACACAAGCTGTTTTAGAGAATAATAATGGACGAAATGTAATCTTTGCTACTGGTACACCTATCAGCAATACAGCCGCAGAGATATGGACATTTATGCGCTATCTTATGCCTGCTGACACAATGAAAGAGTATGGGTTGTACTACTTTGATGATTTCGTGCGCAACTTTGGTAACATTCAACAGATGCTGGAGTTTACCACAAGCGGAAAGTACAAAGAGAGTAATCGTTTTGCAGGTTATGTAAATCTTCCAGAGTTAGTGCGTATATGGTCGGGAGTTTCTGACACCGTACTAACCAAAGAGGCTGAGGGCGTGAATGACAAAATACCAAGTATAGAGGGGGAAAAGGCGCAAGATTTATACCTACCTCAAACTCGTGCTTTACGTTCGATTATGAAGTATGTTAAGTCGCAGTTGCAAGAGTATGAGAATATGTCGGGCAAGGAGAAGAAAGAGAATAGCCATATACCACTAACGATGTATGGTATTGCAAAAGCGGCAGCCGTAGATGCTCGCCTCGTCCAATCCGATGCAGAGGATGCAGAGCAGAGCAAAACAAATGAGGCTGTGCGACAAACTTTACGTGCGTTGAAAGATAGTGCCAAATACAAAGGCACAGTCGCCATATTTGCCGACAATTATAGAAATCGCCATAGTGGGTTTAATTTGTATGAGGATGTTAGATCCAAACTCATAGCCGAAGGTATTCCTGCCGATCAGATTGTAGTAATGAAATCGGGAATGAGTATCAAGAAGAAACTCGACATATTTGCCAAAGTTAATAGCGGTGATGTTCGAGTGGTGCTTGGTTCGACTTTCACTCTTGGTACTGGAGTAAATATTCAAGAGAGATTACACACTCTCATACATCTTGATGCTCCGAACCGCCCGATGGACTACACCCAGCGCAATGGTCGCATCTTGAGACAAGGCAACCTGCACAAGGATATGGGCATACCTGTTCGTGTGCTACGCTTTGGTGTCGAAGATAGCCTTGATGTTACAGCTTACCAACGCCTAAAGACCAAAGGTGCTATCGCTGATAGCATTATGAATGGTAAGCAGATGTTGGTCAATAGTATGACAAATCGAGTACTCGAAGAGGAGGAAGATGCTTTTGGTGATACGATTGCTCAACTATCGGGTAGTGAATATGCGATGTTGAAAAACAACGCAGAGAAGAACGTGCGTAAATATGAGAGTCGCAAAAAGCAATGGGAGGCAGATCAAACCTATATCCACAATGCGAAACCACGACTAAAGGGTCTTATCAATGCCACCGAGATGCGCATCGCCCAAAATAGTAAATATTTACAGAGCGTTCAGCAAGCATTTGCCGATGGTAAATATGAGAACATTGTGGTCGGAAAAAACAAGTTTTCCTCTATTGACGAGATGACTGATTTTTTCAAGCAATACAACAAGAGTGTCGCAGAAGAGTCCAAAAGAATGAAAGAGGGAGGCGACGCAGACGAACAAACTCGCGAGTTAGTTGTTAATATTGGTGATTTTACATTCTCTATTAAAACTATCCTAAGCAAAGAAACGACATATTTAGGCAATAGGTCGCTGTTCTCTGAAGTGCACCGAAAGATGACATACTCTTGTCCTGAGCTTGGTATAGAGGATGCACCTGTTCATCAGATGTTACTCCGTAACGCTATTGTCGATATTACAGAAAATGTAATTACAGGAAACGATTTTGCAGAAATCATAGATGCAGCAGAGCGCAGTATTCAACACAACCGATCAGAATTAGAGCAGTTGTTGTCGAGAGAGGGGAAACCTTTTGAACACACCGAAGAGCTTAACCAAGCCTACGCACAGTACAAGGAGTACTCCGAGTTGATGAAAGTAGAGATGGAGGCGAAAGAGGCTAAGTATACCGAGATGGATCAATCTGTTGAGGCAATAGATGACTTAGCCGAGCTTGAGGATGAGGATGATGTTATTTTTAGATCTGTATATCACGGTTCGCCATATTCGTTTGATAAGTTCGACCATTCATTTATGGGTACAGGAGAGGGTGCGCAAGCGTTTGGTTGGGGAACTTACGTTACAGAGGTAGAGGGTGTCGGCAGACATTATGCAGAGATGAAGAATAGCGAGGGCGAAAGGAACTTGTATAATGTTGAGATACCAGACGACAATGGCTCGAATTACCTAATGTGGGATGATGTTGTCGATGAAGATGTCGTTTCAAAAGTATCTGATGTTGCTATGTCTATGGATTACGATACGGATTATATGCTCGATAGTTACGATTCTATGATGGATCAAAATAATCTTACAGGAGATGTATTTTATCCGATGATGGTTTCGACAATCACAGATCTTGATGGCAACAGTATAACCCCTATGGTAGCATCTGAGATTTTGCACAAAGCTGGATTTATAGGTGTGTCATATCCAGCTGAAGCAACAAGCGGAGGGCGTAAGGATAATGCAAGGAATTATGTAATATTCGACGAGGCTGATTTGGAAATAACAGATCATACGATGTTCCGCAAGAGTATAAATACTACAAAACCAACTAATCAAGAGTTGGCAAATCACGCTCAATCTATTGTCGATAAATTAAACCTCAACAATGTAGAGATCCTTGATAATACAAAGGGACTCAAGGGCAAGAAACGTAAAGCAAAAGGCTTCTATTCTAAGAGTACAGGTAAGATTACTATTGTCGTACCAAATAACTCAAGCGTTGAAGATATTGAGCAAACCATACTCCACGAGGCTGTGGCTCACTACGGACTTAGGAAATTGTTTGGCGACCATTTCGAGGAGTTCCTCGATAAGATATTTGCAAATGCAGATGAGGCAATCCGCAAGAACATAGTGGATCTGTCAGCTAAGAATGATTGGGACTTCCGTAAAGCTACGGAGGAGTACCTTGCTACGCTTGCAGAGGACACGAATTTTGAGAATGCAGAGAGTGAGGGTTGGTGGCAGAAGATTAAATTGTTCTTTGCCGAGATGCTACGCAAATTGGATTTTAGCGGCAACATTTCAGATAATGAGTTGCGCTACATCCTATGGAAGAGTTATGAAAATCTAAAGGGTGGGCAAACTAATGACGTATTCTCACAAGCTGCCGATATAGCTATGCAGGATAGATTGAGAGTTGGAGAGTATGCAGAAGATGTATTGGATAATGATGTGTTATTTCGTGATAGCACACCAACAGAGAGAGAAAAAGATTATGCAACAGCAATATACGAACAACGAGTTGCAAGTGGCTGGTATCAGACAAAGGAGGCATACCAAGATAGCATGCTTGCACTAAAAGAGGGTCTGCTTGCCATCTTGAAAGAAGTGGGTAAGATTCTACATATTGAAGAGATTGCAGGTTATATGAACCCTTACCTGGGTGAGAATCGACTATCAGGAACAAATATGGAAGAAGCCAATGAATATAGGCGCAAATTCATAAAGCCTATGCTTGCAATCGTAGCCAAGCTCGCTCCAAATGACAAAGAGTATGAGCGTACGGTTAATTGTTTGATGGCAAAGCACGGACTTGAGCGAAATGAGGTATTAGCCAAGAGAGATGCACAAAAAGCCCTCGATAAATATAAGGTGCAACACCCGAATACTAAAAAGACAATAGATGACTTTATAGGCAATTTCCGTAAAAGAGATTATGCAGGTTTAACAGCCTTAACAGGTTTTGATGATGTTGAGATAGCAGAGGCAGAAGCAAAGGCGATGGTAGAAGATTACGAATCTTCGCACGATTCCGACGATATTATCGCATTGTGGGAGAATATTAACAAAGCGAATACAGAGATCCTCCGTAAGTCATATATGAATGGTATGATAGATAAACAGACTTTCGCAAAAATTGACGATATGTTTAAATTCTATATTCCATTAAGAGGTTTTGACGAGAAAACAAGCAAAGATGTTTATTCGTATATGTCAGAGGGAAAAGGCGACTTTAAAGCAGCTATCCAGGGTGCATATGGTCGAAGATCTAAGGCTAATGATCCGATTGCTAATATGCAATTGATGGCAGATAGCTCATTGATGCAAGGCAATCGAAACAAGCTAGTAAAACTACCATTGCTACACTTCGCGAGAAGTAATAAAAATAATTTAGTTAGCATTAGTGACTATTGGGTCGAATATGATGAAGTGAATGAGGATTGGGTGGTTAAGCTTCCCGATACAATAAAGGAGTCGGACTCATCCGAAGTGATAAAAACAAAGACAGAAGAGTTTGAGCAAAGAATGATAGAACTCTCTAACGAGCACCCAGAAAAGTACAAACGACAAAAGGATGCTATCAATATACCTTATCGAATAGATAAGAAGAATCTGCGAGAGCATCAAGTTGTGGTGTATCAGTATGGCAAACCGATTATTTTAACAATAAATGGTAGCCCACGATTGGCGCAGGCGGTGAATGGATTAACAAACCCCGATAGAGGAGCAGGGGTTGTAGATTGGGCGTTAGATCTTATGCAACACGGCATAAGGTGGATTTCCCTTGCGTGTACCTCCCTAAGTATCGACTTTTTGGGCGGAAATTTATCGAGAGATCAGACTTGGGCAAACACCTCTGTGTGGGCAAAAGAGAGTCCTAGTTACGCAATACGCTTTAACAAAAACGCCGCTCGGGTGAATCCAGTTAGAATGAAACTGCTATTTGCTAAACATCGTAATGGAGAGCTTGATATGAACGACCCTATTGATTTTATGTTTAATCAATTTGTTATAAATGGTGGTGAGACTGGATATATGAATCTTTGGGATCTAAAGAAGACAAAAAGAGAGACTAAGCGAGAGATTAAAAGGGCACAAAGAGGGAAGAAAGGCAAAATAGACAATAGTATTACGTGGCTTGGTCAATTAGGAGAGCTGAGTAGAGCAATCGAGAATAGTCCTCGCTTTGCCGCATTTGTAACCTCTAAAGAGATGGGACGCTCGCTTGAAAGATCTATATGGGATGCTAAAGAGATAACTGTAAATTTCAACAAAAAGGGTGCGGGGGCGACATTCTTTGGTAAGACAGGGCAAACAACAGTAGGAAATGTAGCTGCTGTTGCAGCGGGTTTAGGCGGTGTTTTATATATGTTTCAAAATGCAGCAGTACAAAGTACCACTTTAGCGGGGCGACTATTCAAGCGTAACCCTGCAAAAGCATCGGCACTTTTCTCTGCGTGGTTTGCATTAGGTATTACGAATGTTTTACTCTCATATAATGGAGGTGATGATGACGATGAACATTCATATTTTGAGCAATCACCATATGTGCGACGAAGTAATATGTTGATTAGAATAGGAGATGGAAAATGGCTTGCATCTCCGCTCCCTCACGAGTTTCGAGTTCCCTATGGGCTTGGCGAACTAATAGCCACCAGAATAATAGGCAAAGACGATATGACAGAAGCAGAACTTGCACTTGCAATTGTAGAGCAATTCTCGCAGATTTTACCTATTGATATGGTTGGTGGTGGCGGTCTTAGGTCGTTTATACCTGATCTTGCTAGCCCATTGGTTGAAGCCGAAACAAACAGAAGCTGGACTGGTTATCCGATATATTACGAAACAGACTATAACGAAAATGACCCAAATTGGACTAAGGCTTATTCTAATACAAATCAATACCTTGTTAGCGTAGCAAAGTGGCTAAACGATGTATCTGGAGGAAGTGATTATAAATCGGGGTCGATAGATATAAATCCTGCAAAAGTCGAGCACCTACTCAATGGATACTTAGGAGGCATATATGGATTTGCGGATAAATTAGTAAAAACAGTAGAGACGATTGCTGGAGAAAGAGAACCCGACGCTCGAAACTACCCAATCGTAAATAGGTTCTATAAAACTGGAAATGACACGACAAAGGATCGTGCGGTGAAAAATGCGTACAGCAAAGCTAAGGCTGAATATGAGGAGACTTCACGCTTAGCGAGCAAATATAGAAAAAATCCTCCAAAGGATATATTTGAAGAAGCCGAAAGATCAGTTTTCTTCGAGTCTTCAGAGTATGAACGCTATGATATTTTTAGAGACTACAAATCTGCTATAGACAAACTCGTTAGTTATCTCAAGGGAGAGATTCCAGACGATGATCGGGAGATTTACGAAGATAGACTTAACGAATTGAAAAAAGAGATGATCGGGGAAATGAACAAGACTCGTAAATAGTTAAACGTAAAGCAACTGCTTAGAGTGATATATTTGCACTCTAAGCAGTTATTAAAACTATAAATATATGCAACCGAAGAGAAAAAAATTATTGTCATTAAGTCGTATTGTTCCAAAGAGGGAGACCTCTGAGGAGATCGATAGTGTCGTAGCTTCGACAATCAATAATGGCAATCGCAGAGCTTTTGAGGTTCTTATGGAGGCTCAACACTATTGGAATCAGATGGATCAGTTCCGCAGGGATCGTGAGCGCAACAAGCGATATACCTATGGCGATCAATGGGGTGATATGATTGATGATAATGGTGAGTCAAAAACCGAAGAGGAGTACATAATGAGTCAGGGTAATGTCCCTCTGAAGAATAACCTAATCCGCAGGCTCGTGCGTAGCGTTCTTGGAGTCTATCGCTCCCAGAGCAAAGAACCAACGTGTACAGCACGAGATCGAGATGAACAAAAGCTCGGAGAGACTATGAGTACCATATTACAGTGTAATATGCAAATGAATCGAATGTCTGAGATTTATGCTCGAAGTATGGAGGAGTTCTTGATAAGTGGCTTTATCGTACACCGCAAATCTTATGGTTGGCGAAATAGCAAGGAGGATTGCTGGACAGACTATGTACAACCAAACAATTTCTTCATAGATAATAATATGAGGGATTTTAGAGGCTGGGATGTCTCTGTTCTTGGGGAGGTGCACGACATCTCTTTTGGGCAATTAGCCCAGCAGTTTGCAGTAACGCCAATGGAGTACAATCGCTTGCGTGACATATACAAACACGCCGCTAACAAGGACTACATAACTTCTTTTGCCGAAAGTTTTGGTTACAGCAGGTTGCAGAACTATGACTTCCTTTTCACGAGCGAACCAGGGCGTTGCCGTGTTATTGAGATATGGCGCAAGGAACAAAAGGCTCGCTATCGTTGTCACGACTATCTAAATGGCGATGTATTTAAGATTGACGAAAAAGATTACAATAATATTGTGGTTGCTACAAATCTTGAGAGACTAAATCAAGCCAAAGAAATGGGTATGCCAGAGAATGAAGTACCACTAATCAAGGCGACTTGGTTCGTTGATAATTATTGGTACTTCTATTATCTGTCGCCATTTGGGGATATACTTAAAGAGGGAGAGACTCCATTTGAACACAAGAGCCATCCATATGTATTCAAAGCCTATCCATTCATCGATGGAGAGATCCATTCGTTTGTTGCCGATGTTATCGACCAACAACGCTACACCAACAGACTTATTACGCTATATGATTGGATTATGCGAGCGAGTGCAAAGGGTGTTCTTATGATGCCAAATGATTGTTTGCCTGATGGTGTTAGTCCCGAAGATATTGCAGAAGAGTGGACTACTTTCAATGGTGTGATTATTTACAAACCAAGCAAGAGTAATCAATTACCACAACAGGTTGCCAACAACTCAACTAATATAGGCATTACAGAGTTGCTTAATCTACAGCTGAAATTCTTTGAGGATATTTCGGGTGTAAATGGAGCATTGCAAGGTAAGCCAGGGTATTCGGGCGAAAGTGCAGCACACTTCAACCAGCAGACCCAAAATGCAACAACATCTCTACTTGATCTGCTGGAGTCTTTTAGTGGGTTTGTAATCGATAGTGCCTATAAGGATGTGAAGAATATACAGCAGTATTACGATAGTAAGCGAGTCTTTAATATTGCAGGAAAAAGTAGTGCGCAAATTGAATATGACCCTAAAAGGGTTGGCAATGTCGAATTTGATCTAAGCATTACAGAGAGTACGACAACCCCAGCGTATAGACTTCTTGCAAATGACTTCCTAATGCAGTTGTGGCAAACGCAAGCGATTAGCGTTGAACAACTATTGCAACACGGAGATTTCCCATTCGCAGACGAGTTGTTGCAGAGTATCCAATCGCAAAAGGAGCAGATTGCTCAAGGTCAAACACCAGACGGAGTCTCACCTCAGCTAATGGAACAGGCACAACAAGGTGCGAATATGCAGGCTGTAGATAAATTACGCCAAGCAATGTAGTTAAGAGAGGGGCATAGAGTGTTACTATCTACGCCCCTCTCAATTCTACTTTTTCGATAATAGAGCAAAGTATGCTTTGCGTTTGCTCTTTACCTCGTCTGCCGACAATTTCTTTGCTCCATTTCCGTAAGGCGTTGAGTAGACACACTCCCTTTCGAGTGTCGCAATGGTTGCATTACGATCGATGTAACCCTTTTGTTTATATTTGCGGAAATTATCCCGATCAAAAATAATCAGCTCCTTACCCATTGTAGGCATAACAAAATAGCGGACACCATTTTCTGAGTGTAATTTGTCAGCTTGTCTAATTGCTTCACTCAATCGAAGTGAAGTGCGAATTTTTCTGAAAATATTCATAACTTAATGTATTAAAATGTTAAACTATATTGTCGCCGCTGAGACGATTTTTTTGCTTTTTCCTGCCGTGCGATCCTTTCGGAGTATAAATGTAGGTATGTCCATTTCAAAGAAACTAATATGCAAACCAATGGCTCTGGTCATAAGTTTATCATCGTGTTTGCCGACAATCGCTCCAAATGCTCCATTTGCCTTTTTCTCGTAACACATATATTCATCTAAACACCCATCATCACGTTCCGTATATAGGTTTTCTCTGATTACTTTAATGAGGGTCGATATAATCATAGGTTTTGTTGCTATGTTAGTGTGAAATCCATACTTTCTTGGCAATCCATCTCGTATGTCGTTTTCGGATTGTTTACGTGCATATAGGTTCGGGTATATATCTTTAATTTGGTTGAGTATAAAGTGGGACTGATCGCCATCTACCTCTCGCTCCTTATCTTTAGTCTCCAATGTATTACTCTCGATAACAAGCAAAGAATTATCATAGAACGCTGCTATTTGTGCCGCTTTCCACGCAAGAAGATCCATATCTATATGACCACACCACTGTGCAACTACTGTAGGTTTTCCACCTTCCGCTACAAAAAGTCTGTCGAGTGTGAGAATTATCGAGAAGTCCGCAGTCTTAGATCGACCACCAACATCAACTATCGTTATGTATCTGTTTGTGACTATCTCGTTCTCGTCAATCTCAGGCATCTCCCAAATATGCAATAATCCCTGTTTGTCACTTGTAAATCTAAGGTTCTGTAGTGCCTTACTACCTTTATCCTCGTCCGCATAGACCTCACCGATATATTTTGGTGGGCGACAAGATGGGCGAAGTTGCTCTATTTTGTACTTGTCGAAAACACGGGATCCCGAATGAACAAAGGCTTCAACGTCATCTGAGGGAAACTCAGCAGCCATTAACCCGTGCTCATTATATTTTGCTCGCTCTTGAATATACCAGTTGATAGCCTCCAACGTTGCACCCTGCTCCCATAGCCACCAAATATATTTACCGCTCTCCGCACGAGAAGAGACAACATTGTCACTCTCTTTGTTAGCATATATAGCAGATGCAAACTCTTCAATATCATCGGGAGGTATAGAATACTGCTCAATGTCGAACCAAGAGACAAACATTGCATCAAATTGAGATCGACCATTTTTTGCATCGTCATACTCCTTTTGGAAGAAGTTACCTGTTCCATTAGCTGTACTCTCATATACAATCATTGTGTAGGGTTTAAGCAATACACCCGAACACGCAGAGCGTACAATGTCCTCTGGCTTTTTGCCGTCTGTTACTTTCCACAATCCAACCTCACTAAGATGCACAAGGTTATAGTCTCCACCTCGACAACTATCAGGGCGTTCCGCTGTACCAATCTTAATTTTACAGTTACGTTGTGGTACTCTATGGATACTTCCAGATCTACCGACACCAACTAAAGTCGGCTCTTTTTCGTTGTAGCTCTCATTCAAACTATATAGCATCTCGATAGGATAACTTTTAATCATCCTGTCGAACATATCCTTAATCTCGTCAGATCCTGCACCTTGATGAGCAATGATAAGAGAGTTTAGACCTACCTTATGTATAAGTTGCAACCAGCCCATATAAAGCTGTGATGTCGTACTACCTCCCCATTGGCGAGCCTTTAAGAGCACAAGCCTAATAGGTTTATCTGCTCTTCGAGCTTTTTCCAAGACCTCTACAAATCTTCGCTGTGGGCGAGTAAGACGAAACAGAACATCATCACCTCCTCCTTTTCGTTTGATATACACAAATGTTGCTGCCCAAAATGGGAAATCAAAACGGCAACGTAGTCTTACAATCTGCTCTATCACTTTTAGTCGATCGCTCTCATAATCCTCTTCTTTGCCTCCAATACTTTTTAGGAATGATTTTAATGAGCCACATTTTATAAGTTGTTTGATAAGGGGGGTATTCACCATATCTATGGGCAAATGCTGTACTGGTATTGGGAAATCGTGAATCCGCACCTCTTTTCGTTCGCCAACAGATCCCTCGCCAGTGATAGGATTAAAGCGAGAGTATATAATAGAGTTGCGACGATCATTCTCTTTTAGTATATCTTGAATAATCCCCATCATCTATCTATTTTTATTGGCTTGTTTAGTAGTGCTATGACCAACCCTATGATATAACAATACAAATGCAGCCACGCATTTACACCCTGATTGAAAAATCCAATGACAATATATGCTACCATCCACATTTGATAGTACCATTTACGAGATACCTCGAATGAGATTGAACCAAACAACACGAATACAACGCCCGACAGTCCTATGGTCGGCAACTGCGATCCACCCCAAAGAGATGCTATACAACCAATAGGAACAGTCGCAGATATGACGTATGACAATAAGAGTCGCCAAGTGCGGATGTTATACATAAATACCAAGGATAGCAGACACCAAATATTAAGTGTTGCGTGCAGTAAATTTGCGTGGAAAAGTGGATATAATACACGTCCAAGCAGATGGCAATTTGGATATATGCCAACTATGTGACTATCTATTCTCACAAATGAGAGGCAAATTACAACTACTCCAAGAATAAGCGTTGCACTCTTTTCAACTTTTCTCTTCTCCATTGCTTTCTTGCTTTACATACCATTATTTTAACACTGCCAGGAGTCAAATAAAATTTGGGGGCAGGTTGATCTACAACACGAGCGCACAATTCAGATACACTCTCCTCTGGGTGTTGATCCTTGAGGGCAACTACTCGTCTGTAAATCTCTTTATACATCTCCTTTTTAGTCGGCAACATTCCCTTTAATGATTTTTCACCAAGTCTCATTATTGAGGAGATGACAAGTGCTGCACGAATTTCACTTACCCAAAATCTTCGAGATGGCATATCGGTTATTGCACTATACACATCGGGCATATTGATGTGACCGCACGATGAAATATACTCATCATACGCCCTCATTAGATCTCGGATTCTCTCTTTCGAGTACTCCATTGTAGAGCCTTTGTGCTTCATTATTAACTGTTTCCTTGTATCTCAAAATTATTTCTTTTTTATGTAAAAGGATAAACATAGAGATGCTTTCGCAACAGCTATTTTTGTTGTGTAGTTTATGTAAAAATTAAAAGTTTAAGATTATGGCAGATAATAAGGTAGTTAGTAGTAATCGAGAGAGATATGCTGAACGACTTAAATCAAAATACCCCGACAAGGAGTACTCCGATGACGAGAGTTTGTTCGGTCAAATCAATGACGATTACGATGATTACGACAATCAATTAGCGTCATACCAAGAGCGAGAATCGTCATTGGCTAATCTTTTTGCCAGCAATCCTCGTAGTGCCTCTTTCCTTATTGATTGGCGAAATGGAGAAGATCCAATCGTAGGTTTAGTACGCAAATTTGGAGATGATTTCAAGGCTGCACTTGAAGATCCAGAGAAGCAGGAGGTTCTTGCGTTGGCAAATAAAGAGTATGCTGATCGCATTTCAAAAGAGAGTGATTATGAGGAGCAGTATAAGCTTAATATCTCTGAGACCTCTGCGACAATTGACCAGATGGTGCAAGGTGGCGAAATCTCAGACGAGGATGCTGATGTGGCAATGGAGTTCTTGATTCAGATTATGAAAGACGCAATTCTCGGTAAGTTTACACGTGAGAGTATTTTGATGGCAACTAAAGCCATAAAGTACGATGGCGACATCGAGCAAGCAGATCAAGAGGGAGAAGTGCGAGGTCGTAATACTAAAATCGAGGAAAAACTTCGTCAAGATAGTAGAAGTGACGGAACGGCAGATCTTCAAGGCAAAAATGGAGGTGGGCAGAGTCCCCCAATGCCTGATTTAGGTGCGCTTGACAGATACGATGATGGCGTAAAAGACATATGGGAAAGAGGAGGAGAAACGCGCACAAGACACAACAGGTAACACAATTCAAATTCAATATTAACTAATTTTTTAAAACAATGAGAAAAACATTCAGTTTTTTAGCCCGTGTTTTGTTGATGGCTTTGGCGTTTGTCGTCGGAGTATCCGCAGAAGTTATGACGGCAGCAGCCTCTAATCTTCCTGATGCAGGTGTAACAGAGGCAGGTGCACCTGCAACAGATGCAACAGGAGGTATCGCAACCGAAACTCAAGGACGAACGGAGGGTGATGCAAATCTATACCTAAAGGATATAGATAAAAAAATCACCAAGATTCGCCCGATGGCAACACCGATCGATCAGATCAGTCGCTACGCTAAAGCGAGTAGCACAAAATCATTTGAGGTAAAGTATTATAGTGTAGGTACTCGCGAGATCAAGTGTATCACTTCTACGGCAATGACCGCAATGACATCTGGTGCAAGTACAACTTTGGCTGTCTCTGACGCAAATATGTTCACTTTGGATGATACAATTCGTGTTGTAGGCGTTAAGGGTATTACAAAATCCGATGGAACAGCCTACACTTCCGATGATAGTAATATTCCAGATTTGGTACTCTGTGTATGCGGAAAGGATAGCTCGACAAATATGCCAACTGTATATGCGGTTAATGGAACAATGGATACTACGACTAAGTCAGCCATCTTATTGCCTGCAATTCCATCAGGAACTACCCTTGTACGTATGGGTAAGGCTTGTGGTGAGTTAGATGTGCAAACTGGTCGTTTCAACAATATTCCTACACCTGAGATTCAGTATTGTCAGAACTTTATGATTCAAGTTGAGCAGTCTACGTTTGACAAGATTGCAGCTAAAGAGGTAAACTGGAACTTCTCCGACATTGAGGAAGATGGTATCTATGATATGCGTTTGGCGATGGAGAATACATATCTCTTTGGCGTAAAGAATGCAATCAACCATACATCTAAGGAGGGTATGACAACTTGGTTTACTGGAGGTATCTGGTGGATGGCAGGTAAAGACATTGAGGTTGGTGCATGGAACGAGGATAGCGGTTGCGCTGAGATCTCAGACGAGAACCTTGTGGATATTACAAAAGATCTGTTTGTCGGCACAGGTATTGGCAACAAGCGCAAGATTCTGCTTTGCGGTAGCGATATGCTCTCTGCGTTCTCAAAGATCAAGAGTGAGAAGTTCCGATTGAAGGATTCTGTCGAGAATTGGAACTTGAAGTTTAAGTCGTGGGACACTGACTTTGGAGAGGTATTAACTATCCATCACGAACTGTTCGATGTAAACGGAATGAGCGACTGCGGTTTTGCAATAGACCCAGTGTATCTCTCTAAGAAGACTCACGTTTCGTGGGCTCGCAGTGTTCTTGATCTAAAGAAAGCAGGTATTAGACGTACAGATGCTGTTGTTATTCAGGAGGTAAGTTGTTTGTATCTGCGTTATGCAAAGGCTCACGCACGAATGCAGTTGGCACAAGCCCCAGAGGAGACAGCGACCGATTCAAGTTCCGATTCAAGTTCAAGTTCCAGCTCTGAGTCAAACGGATAGATCGTAGTCTAAGATAGTTTGATTTATCTAAATAGGGGATGAGATAGTTCTCATTCCCTATTTCTAATAACACCAATAAATAATACAAAAAAATGAGTACAAAAAAGACCTATAAATCAGGTTCTGACATCAGTATCAATGTACTGCTACCGAGCAAAAAGAATCTTCACATTTCGTTTGCTTCGCAGTCGAATGGTAGCAGTTATTACATAACGTCAGACAGTCAAGTCCAGACGGCTATTGAACGACACCGCAAGTTTAATAAGCTATTTTATTTGGATAGCGAAGTGTCATCGTCTGAGGAGACCAAGAAGCAAACACCTACTTCAGAGCCTGCCTCAGAGCAACAGGCTGAGGGAACTACTGGAGATGGTGAGAGCCAGTTGATAAAGATAACCGTTAGCGATCTCGCAAGTGCAAAAGATTATTTGGCAGAGACCTTTGGTCTCGTCCGATCATCTATGCGTGCTAAAGCTACGGTTGTGGAAAAGGCGGCAGAGAATGGGATTGAGTTTGTCGGATTATAATAGATGTGAATAAATGGCAATCTATACGCTTGAAGAGATAGCAAAAGATGTTCGCATTGCACTCGATCAAAATACATCGAGTGACACATTGTCTATTATCGGTGATGTAGATACGCTTGCTGTTAATGATATTATTAAATCTAAGATTATAGAGGCTATTAAACGAGTTCATAATGATGCACCACCCCACCTGCTTGATGGTGGATACAATTTTGGTGATTCCATATATTGGAAAGATCTTGAAAGTGGTTGGGTGTTGCTTCCTGAGAACTTTATGCGTTTTGTTGTATTCCAAATGAGCGATTGGGATCAAGCCGTATTTTCAACTATAAGCTATGACGACCCCCAGTATGCGAAACAATCGTCTCGCTTCAAGGGTATTCGTGGGTCTACACAAAGACCTGTTTGTGCAATAACAATGCGTCCAGAGGGTAGGGCTTTAGAATTTTATTCTTGTAAAAGTAGAGCTGCTATGGTTAGTCGTGCTATTTATATACCATATCCCGAAATTGACGAATACGGAGCAGTTGAAATTTGCGATCGTTGTTATAATGCAGTAGTATATACAATAGCTGTATTAGTTTTAATAACATTCGGAGCTACAGACAAAAGTAATATGTTAAACGAATTAGCTAAATCATCATTGATATAAGTATGGAAGAAAACACAATCAACAAAGCAATAGATGGAGAACTTTCGGTTGGTAAAGATCTGTCCGTAGGTGGCGGTATAACTTCACAGGGATCGTCTCATTTTAAAAAAAATCTAAAGGTTAGTGGATGGTTAGAGGCTAAAAATATTAAAGCCGCTAACAAGGGTCTTTTCACCACTTTCGCAGATTTATATGCAGCATACCCAGTGCCAGAAAATGGATGGTGGGCAATAGTTGGTACAGATCTACCTGCGCCAATTTATACTGCATATGGCGGAACTTGGACTGCGACAGGTGGAGAAGGTGGAAATCCAACCATTGATGCTGTAGATCTCTCCGCAAGTATCGAGGCATTGGAAGAGGCTGTAACTGACCTCGAAACAGATCTTAGCACTGCTAACGAAACCATAGCCTCACTTTCTTCTTCATCGGAGCAAACGGAGCAAACCGTGTTAGATCTCACCTCAGATCAAACTACAATGAATAGTAGTTTGACAGAACTTTCAGCGGAAGTTTTTCCTTTAACCGTTAGTTTCTCTGGGGCAGGGATTTACGAAGTTGGATCTACGCCTTCAATATCTTTAGTGTGGAGCGTTTCTCGTAAAGGTAGCACAGTTACGCCTACATTTCAGACTTTAAACGGAGAATTAGCAATATCACCAAAGACTGTTACTCCAACAGCAACAACGTCTTACGAGCTATCTGTAACATATGACGAAATAACAAAAACGGCATCACAAACAGCACAATTCGTATATGCTTCTTATAATGGTGTATTAGCAAGTGGAGCTACTTTTGCAAACAATGTTAGTTCCTTGACTAAAGTTATCAAAGACACAAAGGCTCTAACAGGTAGTTATACATTGAGTAATCAGTGTGTTGTCTATGCTTATCCTGCAAGTTTCGGTGATTTGAGTAGCATTAAGGATGCTAATGGTTTCGAGTATATCGACAGCTATACAAAGACTACGGCTCAGTATGATGAGCAGACGTATAATGTATATACGATGACCAATCCTACAACGATTTCTGGACTAACACAAATTTTTAGTTAATATGGCGATAAAAATAGCAGAGGGATTTGACTACAATGGGTCAAGCCCTAATTTCGCAAGAGACCAATTTGCCACTCTTGCGGCAATGAAAAGTTTTCCGACAACCAGTATTGATGAGGGTCATATAAGCTACTGTGTCGAGGATGGCAAAACATACCAGTACAAAAGCTCCAACGAGTCTGACGATACCACTGGACAGTGGGCAGAGTTTAGTGGTAGTGGGGGCAGTGGGTCAGGCAGCGGTTTCTACAACGTTACCCTGCTACACCCCTTAGGTAGCGGTTTCTACACCCTCACCACCGCTATTGCAGCACTTGAGGATGCTACAATAGATGACACAGAGAAGTGGGCAATGATTATCACTTTTGAAACTTCTGCGGGAACGTGGGAGGATTATCGTTTCAGTGGTACAAGTCTGGATTCCTTTACCACTGTGGCAGCTTGGGCAGAGTACGGAGGGGCAGGAGCGATCAAAAAGATAACTATTTCTTCGGGTACAGAAGTCACGCCTTATACTCCCGATGGAGATGGTGCGGTTGTTATTCCTATCCCTGAGACAGCGGTAGATGAGTCGATGGACTCTAACTCAACTAATCCTGTACAGAATAAAGCTGTGGTAGCTGCTATGGCTAACCTTACCTCTGAATGTATTGTAAAGTTTGAGACGGAGACGGATTCTGATGAGGTCACAACACTCTACGGATATAATGCAGAGGAGGAGGTTGTATCGTCTGTAACACTGCCAGCAGGAGGAGGTACTACTGCGACTACTAAGATACAACTTACTCGTCTCTCGGCAAGTCAAACTGTTAAGAGTGGCGATGATGTAAAGCTAACCTATTGGTTTGACCACATAGACTCAGAGACAAGCGAGAGTACAGGTAATAGTGGAGAGGCTACTATAACAATAACCTATGGAGCTACCACCAGCACCCTCACACAAACCCTGACGGCAGGAACAAACAATACTATTGATGTCACAGGCTATATGGGAGTTGGAACAAACACCGTGAAAGTCAAGGTAACAGTGACCGATGGCGAGACAGTACAAACATCTACGGTGTCGTGGACTATCACTGTTATACAGCTTACGCTTACGAGTACCTATAACTGGGTCTCATCAATCTCTAAGGGCGACACTATCACCGTGCCATACGCATTAACAGGTTCGGGAACAAAGACCCTTAAATGTTATGTCGATGGCGTGGAGTATGACGATAAGAGTATCACCACTTCGACCTCTAACGGCTCGTTCTCAGTCTCGACCTCCTCACTTGCACACGGTTCGCATAGCATTCAAATGGTGTGCGAGTTGGAGTTGTCTACGGATTCTATTATCAAGAGTAATAGCATCTACTTTGATGTGGCAGTGAGGGAGAGTGGCAACACCACTCCAATCATTGCAACTCGTTTTGATTATAGCGATGGCACAATCATCGGAGCAAATGCTACTCCATATCTGCCAGTTACTCAATATGACCTATATGAGCTAAACTACGCAGCCTACAACCCCAAAGAGACCCCTACATCTGTTATCATTATCGAGGGCGACACAACAGTCTCTACGGCAAGTGTCACGTTTACGCAAACAACTCTGTCACTTCGAGCAATGAGTTCTGGAGAGGCAGAGTGCAGTATTACCTGCGGTGCTACGGTCTATAACTACACCCTCAATGTTTCGCAATCGGAGTTAAACCTCTCAGAGCCAACTGACGGATTAGTGTTGAAGTTAGATGCTCAGGGTCGCTCCAACAGCGATACCAACAAAGAGGAGTGGTCGTATGGAGATGTTACCACTTCGTTTGAGGGTTTCAAGTGGGGCGGTGATGGTTGGGTGGACAACGCTCTACGCCTCTCAGCTAATGCGAGAGCTACTGTGAACTATCAACCGCTCGGTCAAACAACTCAGAACACCTCGAACTCGTTCGCCTTTATGGTCAAATATATGGTGACTGATGTAACCGATGACGAGGCAACTGTTATCAGCTGCTTAGATAGCGATGGTACAGGCTTCGAGATTACAACCAACGAGGCAAGAATGATGACCAAGGGCAATAGCTCTCTTTCGATGATGATGGAGGCAGGGTCGGTCTATGAGGTTGGTTTCGTGTCGTACCCTATATCATCAACCAACTCTTCAGACCACGAGAAGTTGAATACGGAGATGGTCTATCTCTATATCAATGGTATTATGTCGGGCTGTGTGCAGAGAGGTTCTGGAGACAACATCTACCAAACCAACCCTCAGTATATCTCGATGGGTTCAAGTAGTGCGACCACCGATGTCTATATGGTGAGGTGCTATAATAGCTATCTTAGCGATGACCAGATGCTCAACTGCTATATCCTTGACCAAGACAGCTCAGACGAGATGTTCGACCTCTACAATGCCAACGATATTGTTGATGGCAACGGAGATGTTACAGTGGACTCAATTCCCGATGATATGCGCTACGTGATTGTTACAGGTGCGCAGTCGAATGGTGTCTCTACGATT
>JBCQUZ010000164.1:0-3427 GCA_047173645.1 Rikenellaceae bacterium | reverse complement strand
ATTGTTGTGACGGATGAATGGAATGGTTACAAGCCATTGATGAAAGAGTATGAACATCTTGAACAACACCCCTCTAAATATGGTGCAGGTTTCCCAGAGATACATATACACATTATGAATACTAGTCTAAGGATTGAATCTACCTTGCTGCAAATCAGTGATTTATAAATCCAAAAAGCAAAATAGGTAACGGATTTTCAACGTGGTAGAGTCGGCGGATTGCTCTACATTGCGTCGTGTTCTTTACTCTCTACAAAGGTATGTAAAGTTGTTGTTTTTTCCAAATTTGAATTTTGTAAGAATGGATTTATGGCAGGATTTTTCGTCAGTTAAAGGCCGTGTGTTTCTCGCACAATAGAGGTGTAGATACTGCTCATCTCTTCGGGGCTCTCCTTCATCCCTCCGATAAGCCACTGCTCGAAGAGATTGAGGGTGCCCACAGCGTGAAAAAGATTTATATATTTGCGCTGAGTTTCACTCGGCTCATCCACTATACTATTGGGGACAAAAGAGCCAACATCAACTATGCGTTTGATGCCGACCCTTACAAAGATGTGATATATGTCATTATCAATAATAAACAAAAACAGCTCTTTGTTTGATGCTCCAAATTGGCAAAAACGTGTGGCTATCGTAGCGAGTGTAACCCTCTCTTCGCTGCGCAACATATCAATATATCTATCCATAAGGTTATTGCAAATAAATATCACAACATCCTCCTTTGAACTAAAATTATTGTAAAATGTTCGGCGAGTAAGAGGTGTATTGTCACATATTTCACTTATGGTTATAACATCGTAGCTCGACCTGCGGAGCAAATCGAGGAGCGAGTCTGCATAGATCTCCTTTGTATTCTTTCTCATAATGCTAAATGTGTGAAAAAAAGACTGCCTAATATTACAAATATAACAAAAATTATATAACTTTACGCAACTGTGAAATTAAAATGCAAATAAAATAATAATGAGAAAAGAGTTAATGGCAATAATGATCTCAGTGAGTGCAACCATATTTATGAGTGGTTATCTACAACATATTGTCGTAAAAGAGCTTTAATATAAAACCTAAATAAATAATGAAAAAACTATTAACTACACTTTTTGTGGCATTGGCTACAATATTTAGCGTTAATGCTGGCAATCCGATTTTGAAATTTGCTGATCCCAATTTTTTGTACCTAGCCGATCCTGCAGCAGAGGTCTATAATGGTAGGTTGTATCTCTACTGTTCACACGATCAAGCTAACGCAGCTGATTATAGCCAAATGCAAGATTACGCTATAGTATCGACCGACGATATGGTAAATTGGACAAATCATGGTGTTGTTATCAAACCACGTGAATATTCGTGGGCTGATGGTCAGATGAATGCTCCCGATGCAGCCTATAAAAATGGTTGGTACTATTTGTACTTTCCATACGACAAAACACATATCGGAGTAGCTAAGAGTCGCACACCTGTAGGGCCTTGGGAAGAGGCTGTGACCGATAAGATTACATCAATATTCGATCCAACAGTATTTGTCGACGATGATGGTCAAGCCTACATATATGGCAATGATCACAAAATTAGATTCAACAAAGATGAAAAAGGGTCATTTATCTATGGTGCCAAGCTCAAAGATAATATGATTGAGTTAGATGGTGAGTGGCAACGCTTATCAAAAGAGCCTGTAGCCGAGGCTGTGCATATATTCAAACGTGATGGCAAATATCACTTCACAGCACGTGTTGGCAAAAGTACAACCCACTGGGTGTCTGACTCTCCACTCCCTTCAGAGTATGCAGAGTGCCGAGGTGTTATCACCCCAGTTCAACGAGATGCTCCAGCTCACAACTCATTTGTTGAATTTAATGGTAAGTGGTATATTTTCTATCAACGAGGCGACGTGAACAAAGGCACCTTCCATCGTCGTTCGGCTTGTTTCGAGGAGATACAGTTTGACGACAATCATAATATCCGTCCCATAACATATACATTAGGCGAGGATGTAGAATTGGTCAATCCGCTAGTGACTCCGTGGTAGAAAAAACAAATGGACTCTAATTATTTGCAAACTAAATGAGTGTTTTATTATGATGAAATTAAATAACAAATATCTTCTTGCTATATGTTTGATGTGTGTCTGTATAATATCCGCCGAGGCAAAACATAAAGGTTTAGCGCCATGGAATAATTGGCGAATTATTTGAAGCGCCTAATTACAAGATAGGAGGTGAGACAGATTGTTTCGTGTTTACCGATTACAACACTGTGGTGAATGCCTATTTCAACAAATCGCTCTGTGTAATGAGCCAAATGGCAGTGGCAGTGGGCGAGGAGCAGAAGAGTCGGGAGTATCACAAATGGCACTCAAATATAAAGAGACATTTAACAGATTATTCTTCGATAAGAAGATCGGATACTACACCGATGGAGTCGAGACAAACCACTCATCACTCCATGCCAATATGTTCGCTTTGACATTCGATATGGTGCCCGAAAAGAGCGTTGAGAGTGTTATTAACTTTGTTAAGAGTCGTGGTATGGTTTGTAGCGTTTATGGCTCTCAGCACCTTCTAAATGCAGTTTATGCGAGTGAGGACGATGACTATGGAATGAAACTTCTCACTTCTAAGGATGACAGGGGTTGGTATCACGCAATATATAATGTGGGTACAACAATCTCTATCGAAGCGTGGGACAATAAATATAAGCCCAATCAAGATTGGAACCATGCGTGGGGAGCTGCACCAGCAAACATTATCCCGATGCAACTTATGGGTGTACAACCACTATCACCTGGCTTTGGCAGGGTGCTTATTAAACCTCAACCATCCGACTTGGAGTGGGCAACACTAAAATATCCAACCATAAGGGGCGATGTCGAGGTGTCGTTCCTAAATGGCAACAACTTCTCGATGGATATTAAAATCCTAGCCAATATGGAAGCTCAGGTGTGGATTCCTAACGACAAGAGGGGGAGGGTTAAGGTCAATGGCGCAATCCACGAAGCCAAACGAATACGAAACTTCTATGTTATCTAAGCCCTCGGCTCGGGCGAGTATTCAATTAGTGTTGGGGAGCTCTAAGTAATGTAAAAACAAAAGGTGTATAAACCTGAGTGATAGGTTGGTTTTAAGAGTTTTTTGCTGTAATTTTGAAACCCACCGAAAATTAAAACCTAAATAATTTTGAATATGACCTACAATTCAGTTCTCCCCGTAGCACTATTTTTAGCTACAAGATGCTCGACTTCGGGCGAGGTGAAAAAACCTAACATTAAACCTAACTATAATATATTATGAAGAGAACCATAACCGTGGCCACAGCACTTTCGATTGTGGCGGCAGCCTCGGCTGCAAATCCATCACAACCTAATGTCGTAATTATATATGCAGACGATTTAGGGTTTGGAGATGTGTCGTGTTATAATCCACGAGGAAAG
>JBCQUZ010000163.1:0-3446 GCA_047173645.1 Rikenellaceae bacterium | reverse complement strand
ATGATATGAACTACACCGCAACCCAAGAGCTATCGTTAGAAAATCCAAATAGATGGTCAGCAAAGAGTCCAAATCTATACTCTATGAAGAGCGAGATAATCTACGATGGCAAGGTGTTGGATGATGTGGTGACTCGCTTTGGAGTTCGTGACCTTGATTACAGAGCTGGCGAAGGTTTGTTTGTCAATGGCGAAGAGACAAAGTTGTGGGGTGTATGTCTGCACCACGATGCTGGGTCATTAGGTTCGGCAGTGCCTCGCAAGACATTGATTTATAGGCTCTCGAAACTCAAAGAGATGGGGTGTAATGCTATTCGCACCGCACACAACCCTTTTGCTCCGATGTTCTATGAACTGTGCGACTCAATGGGATTCTATGTGATGGATGAGTCGCTCGATGAGTGGCGTTGCGGATGGAATATAAATTGGACAGAGAACAATACTGGAAAATCATTTAATGGCTATAACCACCTTTTCGACCAGTGGGCGGAGACAGATTTGAGGGATTTAGTACGTCGAGATCGCAACCACCCAAGTGTTATAATGTATTGCATCGGCAACGAGATTCCCGACTATCGCCACTTTAGCGATGCAGGTGAAACCGCTAAAATGTTGTATGATATAGCCAAGAGCGAAGATCCAACTCGATTGATAAGCGTGGGCGATAATTCGAGCCAAACTACAAATGTAAATGGAGTGCAAGATGTTGTCGATATTCTGGGATTTAACTACATAGAGCGTGATTTTGGAGAGGCTATGTACTCCGAAATCAATAAAATTCGCCCCGAGAAATTAACATTCGGAAGCGAAGTAAATAAAGAGATAAGATACCACCTTGCGGTGCGAGACAATAAATATGTGATTGGCGGATTCATCTGGACAGGAATAGATTATTTGGGCGAGACTCGTGACCCAAAACTCAGAGGTTGGAACACTTCATTGCTCGATATGACCCTCTCGAAACGTGCCGATGGCGCACTATATGAGGTGTGTTGGAGCGATGAGCCAAAGGTGTTTATCACCACAACAGATGTCTCGACAAGTGAGCCAGAAGATTTCATAGTGTCGAAAGATGCAGGCGAGAGAATCGTGATGAGCCGTGATAGACTCTTTACGTGGAATAAGCAGAGCGGACAAGATGTATATGTGGTTGTCTATTCAAATTGCGACGAGGTAGAGTTGAAGTTAAATGGCAAATCATTAGGTCGCAAAGCTAACGATTGGAGTCAATATTTTGTGGAGTTCAAAGTGCCATTCAAAGCTGGAAAGTTAGAGGCTGTAGGATATAAGGGTGGTAAGCGAGTGGCTACAAACTTATTGGAGAGCACGGGAGAAGTTGAAAAAATTAAGGCAACACCAGTGTGGAATACTCTATGTCGTGATGGTCACGATGTTGCAATCCTCGAAGTTGATCTTGTCGACAAGCGTGGTCGTAGAGTCCCTGAGGCAACAAACTTAGTGAATGTCGAGGTCGAGGGAGGCGCAAGATTGTTAGGTGTCGACTCTCCAAATTTATACTATTTGGGCAACTTCAAAAGTAGTAGTCGTGAGGCTCAAAACGGAAAACTTTTGGTTACAATTATTTCTAATGGTAAAGATTTGCCAACTAAGGTGACGCTTACGAGCGATGGAGTGGAGTCCTGCGTAGTAGAGTTTTAAAAACGCACAATTATGAAAAAGATACTATTATTGCTCGTGGCTCTAATCTCGCTAGTTAGCGGAGTACAAGCCCAAGGTATATTAGATGAAAATAGCAACCAAAATTGGTTCTACTTAGGCACAGGAGAGCACATCTCGCCCCTAAGGCGCAAAACTGTTGAGTGCGAAGTTGCGGTGATAGGCGCAGGAATGTCGGGTATAAGTGCAGCTGTAGCTGCCGCTCGTCAAGGTGCCGATGTGGTGCTAATCAACGATCGTGCTGTGTTGGGAGGTAATGCGTCGAGCGAAATTCGTGTCACAGTCAATGGTCCTAGTTTTGAGCGTACAACGGGAATTGTGGAGGAGATATTGCTCGAAAACAGAAAGTATAACCCTCAATTCTCATACCCTGTGTGGGATCACGTACTCTTTGATTACGTAACCCGTGAACAAAATATCACCTTGATGCTCAACACCTCGGCAATCAAAGCTGTGACCAAAGCCAATAAAATAGAGTCGGTGATTTGTTGGCAGATGAACACCGAGACAGAGGTGACAATCAAAGCTCCAATATTTATCGACTGCACAGGCGATGGAACAATCGCCGCATCGGCAGGTGCCGAATATCGAACAGGCCGTGAGGGTAAAGATGAATTTGGTGAGGAGTATGCCCCCGACAAACCAGATGGTTGGGTGATGGGCGAGAGTATAATGATGATAACTCGTGATATGGGCGAACCAACGCCATTCTACGCACCATCATTTGCCAAGGAGTTTATCCCCTCAAAGGCTAAACATCGCCAAGTGCGAACCCTCAAAGAGGGGTATTGGTGGGTTGAACTGGGTAGTGAATATGATGTTATTGCGGATCGTCCACAAAATAGAGATGACCTATTGGGTTATCTCTATGGCGTGTGGAACTACGTGAAAAATTCGGGAGAGTACCCCGACGCTGCCAATCTAGTATTGGATTGGGTTGGGTCGTTGCCTGGCAAGAGAGAGTCTCGACGCATTATGGGCGACTATATTTTGTCGGAGGGTGATTTGAGAGGGTGCAAAATCTTTGACGATGCAATTGCGTGGGGTGGTTGGCCTCTGGACGAACACGCTCCGGGGGGAATACTCTCTCCAAACGAGCCTGCAAGTTATTTCCACGAGCACTTCAAAAAGCCATACCAAATACCATACAGGTCAATATACTCAAAAAACATTGATAATTTGTTGATGGCAGGTCGCAATGTAAGTGTGTCGCACATTGCACTCTCGTCGACACGTATTATCGAGACCTGTTCGGCAATGGGACAAGCGGCAGGAGTAGCGGCGGCGATGTGTGTGGAGAGCAACTCTTCGCCACGAGGGATATACCAAAATAAAATCGGTGAGCTTCAAGAGAGGTTGCTTCGAGAGGATTACTACATTCCATATCGCCCAGCTATGGATAGCGACAACTTAGCAAAGAGTGCTCGAATAACTCCATCGTCGACATCTTCGGGAAGCGTCAAAAATCTTACAGATGGAGTGGCTCGTGACGAACAAGGAGAAATCCACCACTGGCAAAGCAAAGAGTCATCAGCGAGTTTAAATCTCAAATGGAAAAAAGAGATGCCGGTTTCGAGTGTCGAACTAAAATTCGACACAAACCTATACCGAGATATAATGATGCACAAAAACTCAGAAAAACACGCCAATCAAATAGCTGGAATCCCTCCAGAATTGGTCAAGGATTTTACGATTTCGGCACTCATAGATGGTGAGTGGATAGAGATTGCCACCGTGAAAGATAACATCAAACGATATGTGCCTATTAAC
>JBCQUZ010000162.1:0-3475 GCA_047173645.1 Rikenellaceae bacterium | reverse complement strand
TAAGAATTATCCAAAAGGTTCAACCAGATGAAATCTACAACCTTGCAGCTCAGTCGCACGTTAAGGTGAGCTTCGATGTTCCAGAGTACACCGCTGAGTGTGATGCAGTTGGAACACTTCGCATGTTGGAGGCGGTTCGCATTCTCGGCATGGAGAAAAAGTGCCGTATCTACCAAGCATCAACCTCTGAGTTGTTCGGTTTGGTTCAAGAGGTTCCTCAAAAGGAGACCACTCCATTCTACCCTCGTAGCCCATATGGAGTTGCAAAGCAGTATGGTTTCTGGATCACTAAGAACTACCGTGAGTCTTATGACATGTACGCTGTGAATGGTATCCTCTTCAACCACGAGTCTGAGCGTCGTGGCGAGAACTTCGTAACACGCAAAATCACTTTGGCTGTTGCTCGTATCGCACAAGGCTACCAAGACAAATTGTACCTAGGTAACATGGACTCTCTTCGCGACTGGGGTTACGCCAAGGACTACGTACAATGTATGTGGATGATTCTTCAACACCCAACACCAGAGGATTTCGTTATCGCAACGGGCGAATACCACACAGTTCGTGAGTTTACAACCTTGGCATTCAAAGAGGTAGGTATCGAGATCCGTTGGGAAGGCGAGGGCGTAGATGAGAAGGGTATCAACGTTGCAACAGGCGAGGTACTAGTTGCCGTTGATCCTAAGTTCTTCCGCCCAGCTGAGGTAGAGCAACTCCTTGGAGACCCAACAAAGGCTAAGACACTTCTTGGCTGGAACCCAACACAAACATCTTTCCCTGAGTTGGTTAAGATCATGGTTCAACACGATTTGAAGTATGTGAAGAAGTTCCACGAGCAGTTGGATGTAAACTTGTAGAGAATGGAGAAATCAGCAAAAATTTATATCGCAGGACATAGAGGAATGGTCGGTTCGGCCATTCTTCGCAACCTGCAAGCGAAGGGCTACTCTAACTTTATCACTCGCATTCACAGCGAGTTAGACCTCACATCGCAAGCGGCAGTAAACGAGTTTTTCGAGACCGAGAAGCCCGATTACGTATTCTTGGCGGCGGCAAAGGTTGGTGGAATCGTTGCCAATAGCACCTACCCAGCGCAGTTCTTTTATGAGAACTCGATGATTCAAAATAACGTTCTTCATGCCGCATATGTGAACGGCGTTAAGAAACTTATGTTTTTGGGTAGCTCTTGCATCTATCCAAAACTTGCACCTCAACCAATGGCAGAGGATGCACTCTTGACAGGACTTTTGGAACAAACAAATGAGGCGTATGCCATCGCGAAGATTTCGGGAATCAAGATGTGCGACTACTACCGCAAGCAATATGGATGCGACTTTGTGAGTGTTATGCCGACGAACCTTTATGGTACAGGCGATAACTACGACTTGCAAAACTCACACGTTTTGCCAGCCTTGTTGCGCAAATTCCACGAGGCAAAGCAGACGGGAGCGGCTGTAACTTTGTGGGGTTCAGGCTCACCATATCGCGAGTTTTTGCACGCCGATGATATGGCGGATGCTACTATTTTCTGTATGTTCAACTACTCAGATTATGGTCATGTAAATGTCGGCTCACAGTCAGAGCTCACAATCAAGGAACTTGCCGAGATGGTGGCTAAGGTTGTTGGTTTCGAGGGCGAAATCGTTTGGGATTCAACAAAACCCGATGGCACACCTCGCAAATTGATGGACTCAACCAAGCTCTACAACATGGGCTGGAAACCCTCTATCACCCTTGAGGAGGGAATCGAGAGAACCTACGAGGAGTTTAAGCAATACTATAAATTGAGTTTAAATATAACATTAAGATGAAAACAAGGATAATTGAAATAGATCAATTAAAAGGACTTGCAATGTGTTTAGTGGTAGTTTGGCATGTTGCAGGTTATGTGTTTGGTTTGAATGATGATTTTGTGTTGCTATCTAGATTTATAATGCCATTATTCTTTTTTCTGTCTGGACTTGTTTCCATTACTGAGGCACGACCATTTAATGAATTTATACCATATCTTTATAAGAAATCGTGTAGTTTATTAATCCCATTTTTTGTTGTTGGGACATTATTTGCACATACACAGAATGTAAGTATAATTGGCATGTTATCAACTGCTTTCAAGTGTGGTTATTACTATCTTCTTGTCCTATTTATATATAGCATAATATTATTTTTTTTCAATCAAGTCTCAGCTCATATAACGAACAGAAAAGTATTAAATGATTTAATATTATCGTTTAGTTTATTTGCAATAACAGTTGTTATAGAAAAAATAATTAAAATATATGATGTTGATATGGTTAGCTATACCTCAATAGTTCAAATAAGTAAGAATATCCTTCCTTTCTTCTTAGGAGTTATAGTTAACAAGTATAAACTTTTGTATTTTATTAAAAAAGAGTTGGTGTTTACATTGTCGTTAAGTATATTTGGTATATTTTCATATTTGAATTTTTGTTGTGATTTACATTTGCACAATGTGTTTTATCAGATTTTTAGCCAAATTATCGGAGTTTCAGCTATATTCTGGATTGTATATTTATTCTTCTGCCGTACTAGGCATAATATATTTTTATCTACATTAGCATATATTGGAACGCGAACTCTTGATATTTATGTTCTGCATTATTTTATTCTCAGAATAATACATCTAGATAATTTGTCATTATATCTTCACTCTACTAATAATCAACTTGTTGAATATGTGTTGAATATTTCAATCTCAATATTAGTGATTCTTACATGTTTACTAATTGGTAATTTAATAAGATCTAGTAGGTATCTTAAATTTATTATATTTGGAGGGATATTACCAAAAAAAGTGTTAACAGAAAATAATTAGTTGTAAATGAATATTATCCTACTTTCAGGAGGTTCAGGCAAACGCCTATGGCCTCTATCGAACAATGCACGCTCGAAGCAATTTCTAAAGTTGTTAAGGTCACCTGCGGGAGATTATGAGTCAATGGTGCAACGTATCTCACGCCAGATTGCAGAGTCAGGCATTGAAGCAGATATCACCGTTGCCACTAGCATATCTCAATACGACTCGATAGTGAACCAACTAGGTAGTAGCGTAGATGTGGTAACTGAACCCGAACGTCGAGATACTTTTCCTGCAATAGCTCTATCAACAAGTTACCTTATCAAGGAGAAAAAGTGCTCAATGGATGAGGTTGTTGTGGTTATGCCAAGCGACTCATACGTCGAGGCAGGCTACTTCGAGACCATCGCAAAGATGGCAAAAGCTGTCGTGAGCGACAAGGTAGATATGGTTCTCATGGGAATCACCCCAACTGAGGCTTCGACAAAGTTTGGCTACATAGTACCCAACAAAACCGCAAGCGAGGGTGATCTAATCACAGTCAACCGCTTCACCGAGAAACCCGACGAGGAGACCGCCAAAGAGCTAATAGCTCAAAATGCAGTATGGAATGGTGGCGTGTTTGCCTTTAAACTTAGCTATATAGCTAAAATTATC
>JBCQUZ010000035.1:0-22409 GCA_047173645.1 Rikenellaceae bacterium | reverse complement strand
TGTTGTACTTACCACTACGTTTATCACAATTACGCCTAAGCTCTCGGCTAATTGTGCTTTTGTTCACTTTGATAGTCTCTGCTATCTCTTTTTGTGTGTACCCTGTTTGCAACATCGCAAATATTGTGTACCTTTGCTCTACGGTTAAATGTTTCATCTTGCTTCTGATTCTGTGGGAGGTTGAGGGCGTAAGATAACAATTTTATTCCATTCAGCGGAGCGAAGGAGAGTTTTACCTCTCTTTCCTCTCTGAAAAAATATTTTATATCATTCTCTGCAACTCCCCAATTCCTTAGTTGCATTTACAAGTTGAATTCAGGTTTTATTATAATGGGAGATATAGCTAAGATTGTGATATAAAAACGGACATACCATGCAAAAACGCAATTAACAAATTCAGACGGACTTGTTTTTAAGCCAAATAAATTATATGCAAATTGAGTTAAGGTCGGCAAATTATCATTTGTTATTAAAGCATATAAGATAAATATAGAGCAGATAATCCAATATTGTAGCAGAAACTTAGTGATTCGTGTAGGGATTTTCGAGTATGTGTATTTATCTTGATTAGCCCACATTGCATACCCTGTATTAAAGGCATATATTGCGACGCACATTTTTGAGAATGCCGCAAGATTCAACATAATGTATGTCGATAAAATTGGAGTGCAGGTTATGCCTTCTTTAAGCCAAGCAGGAAAGAGAAAGAAGTGGTGGAATATCATTAGTAATATAGCAATTCCACTTAAGATTGCAGATTGCGACTTACCGTAAGTTAGCTGTGGTGTGGTGTGGTGTGGTGTGGTGTGGTGTGGTGTGGTGTGGTGTGGTCATATAGTGCAATTTACAAATTTTTCTGCAAATATACAAGAAATATTCTAAAAAGTTTTCAAAAATATATATTTTTATCAATAAAATATCATCTTCACATCCAAGTGACCATTTACATATTATTCACGTTATATTTCGTAAAAAAAGATGCTCGGAATATTACATTCCGAGCACCCTTATCAGACGTTATATCTAAGTATATATTACTTATTACCCTTCTCCATTGCAGCCTTCAACTCAGCGAGACCTGCGATGTCGCCAAGTGTAGCCTTCTCCATCGAAGCGTTGAGCTTCTTAACAGATGACTTTGTAGCCTCAGATGAAGCACGCTTCTCAGCCATCTCTGCCTTAGCCTCGCCACGCTTAATATCCTCAGCAATACGTGAGTGTGAAAGTGTGATGCGCTTTGTAGCCTTCGAGAACTCAAGAACCTTGAATTGCAACTTCTCGCCTACAGATACCGAAGTACCATCCTCCTTTGCAAGTTGACGTGTTGGAGCAAATCCCTCGATCTCGTTGCTAAGAGCAACTACTGCTCCCTTATCGTTGATCTCTGTGATTGTACCCTCTACGATTGAGTTTACTGAGAATTGACCCTCATACTCGTTCCATGGGTTCTCCTCCAATTGCTTGTGACCTAGGCTCAAACGACGATTCTCCTTGTCGATCTCAAGAACTACAACCTCGATTGGAGCTCCTACAGATGTGAACTCTCCTGGGTGCTTAACCTTCTTAGTCCAGCTAAGGTCTGAGATGTGGATAAGACCATCGATACCATCCTCGATCTCAACGAATACACCGAAGTTAGTGAAGTTGCGAACCTTAGAGTTACACTTAGTACCTACTGGGTATTTAGCCTCGATTCCATCCCATGGATCTGGAGTAAGTTGCTTGATACCAAGTGACATCTTGCGCTCCTCGCGATCAAGAGTAAGAACTACAGCCTCAACTGTGTCGCCTACGTGCATGAAATCTTGAGCTGAACGAAGGTGTTGGCTCCAAGACATCTCTGATACGTGGATAAGACCCTCAACACCTGTTGCGATCTCAACGAATGCACCATAGTCAGCCATTACAACTACGCGACCCTCAACCTTGTCACCAACTGAAAGCTCAGATGAAAGAGCCTCCCATGGGTGAGCTGAAAGTTGCTTAAGACCAAGAGCGATACGCTTCTTAGCGTCATCGAAATCAAGGATAACAACTTGGATCTTCTCGTCCAAAGTAACAACCTCCTCTGGGTGGCTTACGCGACCCCAAGAAAGATCTGTGATGTGGATAAGACCATCTACGCCACCCAAGTCGATGAATACACCGTAAGATGTGATGTTCTTAACTGTACCCTCAAGGATTTGACCCTTTTCGAGCTTAGACATGATAACTTGCCTTTGAGCCTCCAACTCAGCCTCGATAAGAGCCTTGTGAGAAACTACAACATTGCGGAACTCTTGGTTGATCTTAACAACCTTGAACTCCATAGTTTTGTCTACATAAATATCGTAATCGCGGATTGGTTTCACGTCGATTTGAGATCCAGGCAAGAAAGCCTCGATTCCAAATACATCTACGATCATACCACCCTTAGTGCGGCACTTGATGTAACCCTTGATGATCTCGTCGTTCTCCAAAGCCTCGTTAACACGATCCCATGATTTAAGCTGACGAGCCTTTTTGTGTGAAAGAGCAAGTTGACCGTTACGATCCTCTGCTGACTCTACGTATACCTCAATAACGTCACCTACAGCCAATTCTGGGTTGTAACGGAACTCTGAGATAGAGATGATACCCTCACTTTTGTAGCCGATGTTGATAACAACCTCGCGCTTTGTAACAGAGATAACAGTTCCCTCAACAGTCTCGCCTACAGCGATATTTGATAGGGTTTTGTCATACGCCTCAGCGATCTCCTCTTTTGGTTGAGTGTAAACACCCAAGTCGTTTTCGAATGCGTTCCAATCGAAATTCTCGTTTGAAACAATGTTTTGTGTTCCTTCCATTGTGGAATAAATTTGCGATACAATCGCTCGTTAAATTGTTAAGTTTTGCTCGATTAGCACATTATGTGCTAATTAAGCGGTCGCAAAGATAGTGATAATTTGTGTGATTGCCAAAAAATAGACACCATTTTTTGAGGCTAAATATCTTATTTTTTGCAAATTGTGCGGTAATCGCAATGGGGGCAACTATTCTTGCTATCTTCGCATTGGTAGAATGGAGTTTGAGGGTCGAGAAGTTCGATGAGTGTCGACCTTATAAAACCTTCAAACTCATCGCCATAATCGCTATATGACATCACCTCACGACGCTCCTTTTGCGAACAATCAACCAAGCGTGGTGAATAACCATCGTTGTTTATCGAGCGTACATAATATAGCGTCGGGGTGACCTTCGCGTTGCTTTTGCCACGACTAAGCATCATCGAATATAGTAGAGTTTGTATGACGTTCGACATTCGCGATTTGCCATCGCCTGTGAATAGAGACTCTATCCCCTTGAAGTCGAGGTGGGCACTACCACTCTTGTAATCTACCACCCGTCGAGATCCATCATCCATGCGATCCAAGCGATCTATTATTCCTTTGAATCGGACTCTTTTACCACTATCGAGCGCAAAATCATGCTCGACATCACACTCTACATCCTCTATCGTGAAGTGAGGGTTGGCAAGGTCGTAGGCAACAATTCCATCGCGTATATATTTTGTGACAATCTCCTTTACAAGCAATATATTTCCCGAATAGTCAGCACTTTGAGCGGAGCTGTTTTGGAGGAAGTTTTCGTTTATAGCCTTCTCGATAAATTTCTCTAACGAACCATCTTTCATGGATTTGCTTAAGTGTGGCGCGAAGTCGCTCACCCCTTTGAGAGGTTCATATATATCTTGCATTGCGGCGTGGAGGATGGTTCCAAACATCGGGGCATCGACACCCTCTTCGAGCTCCTCATCGCGTCGAATTTTAGCCAACGAATAGAAGTAGAAGCGCAGAGGGCAAGCTATATAACGATACAGGGCGGTGGGCGATATAGGCGTAGGGTTATCAGGATCTGTGAAGCGAGCCAGTTGCTCCGCCACGCGTCCCTCTTTTTTGACCTCGATGGTTTCGTTTTCTATCATATTGACATCGACACCCACCGATCGGCGTTTGATTTTGAAGGGTGATTCATAGTCGAGTTGATAGATATATCGGCTCGCTTCGCCCGAACTCTTCTCGTCGGCGTGTGAACTATATACCATCCACACCTTTTGTGCACGTTGTAGAAGTCTATAAAAATAATATGCGTAGACACCCTCGTGATGTTCGGGGGTGGGGAGTCCATACGCAGATCGTAAATTGTATGGCACAAACGAAGGTTGCGAGATATGGTTTCCAGGGAAGTTATCATCGCTCATCGAGAGGATTATTACGTTGCGAAAATCCAAATTTCGGGTCTCCAAAATTCCCATAACCTGTAACCCCTCTAGGGGTTCTCCCTCGAATGGGATGCGGAGGTTTTGGATATGTCGTCTGAGAAGTGATATATATATAGGTGTCGAGATCTCTATGTCGCACTGTTCGATGGAGTTTTGGAGCGATGATATGTGTGACGATATAAAACTTAAAAACTCATCTCTCTCCGCTCTCTGGTCACCCTCGTATGGTTGTTGTTCGATTGTAGCAATTGCTTGAGATAGATATTTAGACATCTCGACCCACGATTTGCATGCGGTGAATATAACACTCAATAGATCACCTCTTTGGATAAACTCAGCATCTATCGAGATCATTCTCTTTTCAGTTATCCCTTTGCGTAACTCGTCGCATAGCGTTGTGTCGTGATATGAGATATAGGGGTGCGACAATAAACCTACAACATCGGTGTGGTAGAATTGTGCGACACCTTTTTTGTTAATCTTTGCGTGGTGTTGAAGTTCGATAAGTCGCTCGATAAACGAATATGCTAAACTCTCGCGCAGAGGGTATCCCATTGTGACATTCACCTTACCCACATCTTCGCCCAACGAATATAGAAGTGGGAGGAGTAGATTTTCATTGGTAAGCACTATGGCGGTTTGTTTATCGATAACCTCACCCGATGCTTTGATCTGTTCGATGATTTTCGAGACATATTTACATTGCAAGATATTAGACGCTGCACCAACCACCTCGATCTCTTTGGGTGTGGAGGTCATATTATTGTGCGAAATTGGAGCCGCCGAGGGGAACCTCACGACATTTTCGCGAATAAACAACCCTGCCTCCTGTTCGGCGTGGAGCTTGTAGTAATCATCATAATCCCAAAACATATCGACAGAGGAGCTATTCTTGAGATTTGCAAGCAAACTCTTTTCACATTCGCTAAGGGCGTTGAATCCCACCACAGCATACTCTCCCGACCCTTCGAAGCTATACTCTCCGTCGGTTAATCTACCCACTGCGCGACGGTGAATCATACCCGTATAGGCGATACCTAGCTCATCTAATCTGCTTTGAAACTCTTTGTAAATTGGAGCTAAGGATCTCCATATTTTGAGGAATCGACGTTTCTCGACACTCAGGTCGGCATCTTCGCCTAGGGTGCTCCAAAACGATACTATTTTGAGTTGTTCGGGTGTGAGGTACGAAAGATCTGCTTCTAGCTCCTTGATGTCCGATACATTGCGAAATAGTTCATCGGCATCGATCATATATTTGTCGATCATATCGAAGTCTGCCAATAGAATTTCGCCCCAGAAGTAGAATTTATCGAACGATTCATTGTGATGCTTAGAGTATATTTTGTATAGCTCTGAAATCAACCTCACACGATCACCCATCTCGATTCCCGATGCGCGCGACATCATATCATCTATACTCACCCATTTGGGTTGCCAAACGGGTTTTGTTGCTATACGCGAAAGAGCATCGACAAAGAATAACCTTGCGCGACGCGAAGGGAAGATGATCTTTAGGTTCGATATATTATCGCCATGTTTGGTATAAAGGTACTCTGCGACCTCCTCTAAAAATGTTGCCATAATAAAATTTTATAGTGCAAGGTACGATTTTTTTCTATACTTACACAACAACAATTTTTATTTTTTTATATCTTCGCATCTAAAGAAGATATGACACAATTATGGTGCACCATATAAATAGTGCACCATAATTGTGTCGGTGTAATCTTTTATAATATCTGCATTTTTACAGACGAAAGAGGCTCACGCCATCAATAAAATGAAATTGTTAAATTTCAAACTCCGCCTTGATTGTCTCCACTGCATCGAGCTTTTCCCAACCGAAGAACTCCACTTCGCGCTCTTGCTCTACACCATTCTCGTAGAACTTCACAGCTTTGGTATATGGACGATTTCCGAAGTGTCCATAAGATGCTGTAGCCTCGAAAATTGGATTGTTCAAACCAAACTTTTTGACAATTGCCGCTGGACGAAGATCAAACAAACGAGCTATACGCTCAGCAATTTCACCCTCACTAATAGACAATTTATTACTTCCGTAGGTCGAAACATATACCGACAGAGGTTGTGCAATTCCAATAGCGTAGCTTAGTTGCACAAGCACCTCCTCGGCAATACCTGCCGCCACCATATTCTTGGCAATATAACGCGCTGCATAAGCAGCCGAACGATCTACCTTCGAAGAGTCTTTGCCCGAAAATGCACCACCTCCGTGAGCACCACGACCGCCATAGGTGTCGACAATAATCTTACGACCCGTAAGACCTGTATCTCCGTGAGGACCACCAATCACAAACTTACCTGTTGGATTTACGTGAAGGATATATTCATCGCCAATGAGATCCGCCAATTTGTCGCCTGCGCGCTCCAATCGAGCCTTCACACGTGGGATCAAAATATCCTTTACATCGCTCTTAATTTTTGCTTGCATTTGCTCTTCGGCTAGTTTCTCCGAGACACCTTCACTTGGCATGATAAATTCGTCGTGTTGAGTCGAAACAACAATCGTATGAACACGTTGCGCTTTGCGATCATCTCCATACTCTATAGTCACTTGACTCTTCGAATCTGGACGCAAATAGGTCATAACCTCACCCTCTCTGCGGATTACCGCCAACTCCTTGAGGATCACGTGCGAAAGCATCAATGTTGCAGGCATCAACTCTCTTGATTCGGTCGACGCATAACCAAACATAATACCTTGGTCTCCAGCACCTTGCTCCTCCTCTTCTTGGCGAACAACACCTTGATTGATGTCGGATGATTGCTCGTGAATAGCCGACAATATTCCGCATGAGTTACCATCAAATTGATATTCACTTTTGTTGTAACCAATCTTATTGATGACATTACGCGCCACACTTTGCACATCTACATACGCCTCCGAGCGCACCTCACCCGACACGACCACTAAACCTGTGGTGCAAAGGGTCTCGCACGCTACTTTTGAGCGTGAGTCATGGCGCAAAAATTCATCGAGAATAGCGTCTGAAATTTGATCTGAAACTTTATCTGGGTGCCCTTCCGACACTGACTCAGATGTAAATAGAAATCCCATTTTATACCTTTTTTAACTGTTTTTTTAATTATTCAAAAAAAGGAAAGCGGGCTAATTGACGATACGAGATAAAAAACTAAGCTGTTTTAGCGATTTTTTATTGTGGTTGCAATCAGTCCAAATCTTTCCACATTCGCACACCCCATAACGGGCAATGCGACCGCAAAGATACGATTATTTTTTAGATAAACGTCAATTCACGAAAAAATATTGGTATAAAATTCGTAAATCACTATTAAATTTTTATCTTTGTGAGTTGTAAAAACACTTTAACATAGAAAATAAAAAACATATATATGGATATTCTATCAAGTTTAATCAAACTAATGTTCGGTTCCAAAGCCGACAAAGATCGCAAAGAGATTGAGCCTTATGTGGCGAAGATCAAGGCGATATACCCTGCCGTCGCAGCTCTATCGAACGATGAACTTCGTGGTAGAAGTGTCACTTTGCGCCAAGCAATTGCTGACTTTATAGCATCAGACGAAGCTCGCATAGTTGAGCTTAAAGCACGTTTGGAGCTTCACGATATTTCGCTCTCTGAGAAGGAGCAGATTTCGAAGGAGGTAGAGCAAATAACCAAACGTATCGACGAAAAAATCGAGGAGAAGCTAGATGAAATACTCCCCGAAGCATTCGCTATAATGAAGGATACAGCTCGCAGATTCTCTGAGCACGAAACAGTTACAGTCACAGCAAGTCAATTCGATAGAGATCTCGCTGCCGAGAAGGATTTTGTGGTTATCGAGGGTGACAACGCAATATACTCAACTCACTGGATCGCTGGAGGCAACGACCTAAAGTGGGAGATGACCCACTACGACGTACAGCTGTTTGGAGGTGTAGTGCTCCACAAAGGTAAAATTTCGGAGATGGCAACTGGAGAGGGTAAAACCCTTGTTGCAACGCTCCCCGTATTCCTTAATGCGTTGGCAGGCAAGGGTGTACACTTGGTTACGGTGAATGATTACTTGGCTAAGCGTGACTCGGAATGGATGGGTCCAATCTATCAATTCCACGGATTATCGGTTGATTGTATCGACAAGCACAAGCCTAATTCAGATGATCGTCGCAAAGCCTACGCGGCAGATATTACATTCGGAACCAACAATGAGTATGGTTTCGACTATTTGCGCGACAATATGGCAACTTCGCCAAAGGATTTGGTTCAACGCAAACACCACTTCGCGATTGTCGATGAGGTCGATTCGGTGTTGATTGATGATGCTCGTACTCCGCTTATCATATCGGGTCCCGTTCCACGTGGCGACGATCAAATGTTTGAGCAATATCGCCCAGCTATCGAGAACCTATTTAACATACAAAAGAGCTTGGTAACATCGCTCCTCGCAGAGTCAAAGGGATTGATCTCGGGAGGAGACAATACCGATGGAGGTGTAAAGCTATATCGCGCACACAAGGGTCTACCAAAATATAAGCCAACGATTAAATATCTATCGGAGCAAGGAGTAAAGAGCTTGATGCAGAAAACCGAAAATGAGTATATGCAGGATAATAATCGTCGTATGCACGAGATCACCGATGATCTATACTTTGTTATCGACGAGAAGATCAACTCCATAGAGCTCACAGATAAGGGTCACGAGCAGTTGTCGAAATATTTCAACGAAGATGGATTCTTTGTACTTCCAGACATCGGTTCAGAGATTGCAGACCTCGAAAAATCGGAGCTATCGCCCGAAGAGAAGGCAGAGAAGAAGAGTGCAATAATTAGCGATTACTCAATCAAAACAGAGCGTGTACACACTGTAAATCAACTTCTTAAGGCGTATGCAATGTTCGAAAAGGATGTTGAATATGTGGTGATGGACAACAAGGTGAAGATCGTCGACGAGCAAACAGGTCGTATCATGGATGGTCGTCGCTATTCGGATGGTTTGCACCAAGCTATTGAGGCTAAGGAGCGCGTTCAAGTGGAGGCGGCGACTCAAACATTTGCAACCGTTACACTCCAAAACTACTTCCGTATGTATCACAAATTGGGTGGTATGACAGGAACTGCGGAGACTGAGGCATCGGAGTTTTGGAGCATCTATAAATTGGATGTTGTATCGATCCCGACAAACCGCCCAATATTGCGTAAGGATTTGGAGGATTTGATCTACAAGACTAAGCGCGAGAAGTATAACGCTGTCATTGAGGAGATTGTGAAGTTGGTAGATGCTGGTCGTCCAGTGTTGGTCGGAACAACATCTGTCGAGATCTCGGAGCTGTTGGGTCGTATGCTCACCCTTCGCAAGATCAAACACAACGTCCTCAACGCTAAGCAACACCAATTGGAGGCGCACATTGTAGCCGAGGCTGGACACCCTGGGCAAGTTACAATCGCTACGAATATGGCGGGTCGTGGTACCGACATCAAACTCACCGACCAAGTTAAAGCTGCTGGTGGATTAGCGATCATAGGCACCGAGCGCCACGATAGTAGACGTGTGGATCGTCAGCTTCGAGGTCGTGCAGGTCGCCAAGGAGATCCAGGATCTTCGCAATTCTTTGTGTCGTTGGAGGATGATTTGATGCGTCTGTTTGGATCGGGTCGTATTGCCGATATTATGGATAAAATGGGTCTTGAAGATGGAGAGGTGATTCAATCATCGTTGATGACCAAGACTATCGAGAGAGCTCAAAAGAAGGTGGAGGAGAATAACTTCGGAACTCGTAAGAGGTTGTTGGAGTATGACGATGTTATGAACTCTCAACGTGAGGTGATCTATACGCGTCGTCGCCACGCATTGTATGGCGAGCGTATCGAGATCGACCTTAATAATATTATGTGCGACTACGCTGAGGCTTTTGTTGAGCAAAATGAGGGTATTGACTTCGAGGATTTCCGCTTGGAGCTAATTCGCGATGTTGCATTGGAGTTCTCGATGGAGGAAGAGGCATATAAGAAGGCTTCACCACGTGAGTTGATCGACCAAATCGTGACCGATATGCGCGCACTTTATGAGCGCAAGGGCAAGTTAATTGCCGATACTGTTCGCCCAGTGATGGAGAAGGTGTATGAGGATCGCAAGGATGAGTTGGACAACAATATGTACTTCCCTCTCACGGATGGTCACCTTGGATTCAATGTCCCTGTAAATCTTAAGAAGTGCAAGGATAGTGATGGAGCCGAGATCTATAAAATGTTCTCTAAAGTGGTGATGTTCACTAGCATAGATGACTCATGGAGAGAGCACCTTCGCGAGATGGATGATCTGCGCCAAAGTGTTCAAAATGCAACTTACGAACAAAAAGATCCGTTGTTGATCTATAAATTTGAGTCATTCGAGTTATTCTCGAAGATGCTTATTAAGGTCAACCGCGATGTATTGGCGATAATCAATAAAGCATATATACCTGTTCGCGAGAAGCGCCCAGCACCACAGCAACAACAAGTGCAACAACCCCAACAAGGTGCACCACAACAAGCACCACAAAAGGAGGCTCCCCAAGTGGCACAACCAACTGCAACAGCTCCAAAATCGGAGAAGCCAAAGATTGATGTAGCGAAGTTGCACGCATCACGAATGGCAGCGGCGGCTCAAGCAGGCTCTGAAAATAGAGGTAAGCCAATGCCCGCTGTATCAGAAAAGCGAGTTGGTCGCAACGATCCATGTCCATGCGGAAGTGGTAAAAAGTATAAAGCGTGTCACGGTAAATAGGTCTTATTTATAGATACAAAGTTATATTTATATACAAACTTTAATATACAAATCATAGCGGTTATAATCTCACACATAGACGAGGTTGTAACCGCTATTTAAACAGATAAAAATATCTTAAACGAATAGAAATCATGGGATACGAAGATCAAAAACAGATGCTATTAGATCAAAGATACCTACGCATGGCACGCATTTGGGCAGAAAATTCATACTGCGTGCGCCGACAAGTTGGGGCATTGATTGTCAAGGATAAGATGATAATATCGGATGGATACAATGGCACACCCTCAGGGTTCGAAAACATATGCGAGGATGAATCGGGCAAAACCAAATCTTATGTCCTCCATGCCGAAGCCAACGCCATAACAAAAGTTGCCAAGAGCGCCAACAATTGCGAGGGAGCAACCCTATATATTACAGCTTCTCCCTGTATAGAGTGTTCGAAACTAATCATCCAAGCAGGTATAAAACGTGTCGTTTACGCCGATGCTTATCACACCTTAGAAGGTGTTGACCTTCTGAAACGTGTAGGTATCGAATGTTGTCAACGAGATATTTAATAGACTATATATCAAATAAATAACGTGAGTTCAACAACAAAGAAACCTAAGTGGTTTGCCATGTTATTGAACTCACATTGTTCATTAATCTAAGCCAGAGGCTATTATTTACGTTTACGCCTCAACAATCTTGATAGAGATGATCTTATCTCCACCGCGAATATCATCCACAGTGTCGATACCCTCAACCACTTGACCAAAACATGTATGTACGCCATCCAAGTGTTGGGTGTTTTGACGATTGTGACAAATAAAGAATTGAGAGCCTCCTGTGTCACGCCCTGCGTGTGCCATAGAGATCACACCGCGATCGTGATATTGACGAGGAGCCGAAGTCTCGCACTTAATCTTGTAGCCTGGACCTCCCGTTCCGTTGCCTATTGGGCAACCTCCTTGGATCATAAATGATGGGATCACACGGTGAAAAGTCAAACCATCGTAGAATCCATGCTCCGCTAGATCTACAAAGTTTCCCACTGCGATTGGAGTCTCGTCTGCATAAAGCTCTACCTTCATTGTACCCTTCTCGGTCTCGATAATTGCGTATTTTGCCATTACTTTAAATATATTTAGTTAAAAAAATTATTTCTTTGGTTTACGATCAAAAAATGGACTCTTGCTCGATGAGCTCACCGCAATTGCCATAACTTGACCAACCCCGTCGCCCAACCATTCTAGCTGCTGAGCTGCCAATCCTGCCGAAAACAAAACTCGTGTATCGACTCTCATATCAGCTGCCATAGCACAAGCCGAACCTATTGCAATACCAACATCAATAGAGTTTATGGCACATGGCACAGCTTCTGGTTTCGATGCACATGTCGCATATCCGCAATGTCCACAGTTTAGTCCCATCAGCTCTTGGCGTGTTCCGATAAGTACAACGCATTGCCCTTGACAAATATTTTCGGCATCGCGCAAAAAGAACTTCATGCCTGTTGCATCCGATATTTCGACCATCTTGTTGGCTAAGGTTTTGAGATCGTCATCTCCTTCGACCAAAGCGATCTCTATAACATCTATCCCTTTGCCTTTGGGTGCGGTGCGCGCAGCATTCATCATGTGGCGTGCGACATTTATTACGTGCGAGGTGCGATCCTCTCGTTGATTTAGTATCATCTATATATATGTGTATTTGTTTGTTTAAAATATCTTCCGTTTACTCTTTAACAACTTTGCCTTTTGACTCTACATCGTAATCCACACACTCTTTACCTACGACAACAGACATGGTTGTGTTGTTTGTCAACTTCAAATTAGCACATGATCTTTGCCCAAAAGGAGACATCGGCTCTCCAGCAGATGGTTGGCTATATCCCAACATGATAGCCACATCACCCGATCTATTTTCACCCTTATATGGATTAAGTACAATGCGATTGTTGTTGCCATGAATAGTTGCCAAGGCATGAACCATACTACCCGATTCGTTTGGCATAACTTCGAGCTCAATATCGCATGAATTACCCTCGACAAAAAGTAGAGGTCCATTGCTAGCATCGCCTTTACAACCCTTAACTATAGCTCCTTCGCCAACCCAATATGCGCGTTCGGTGCCGATGGTTGTGCAATTTTCGAGATAGATGCTCTCGTCGTTAGATCGTAGCTCAAATCCTCCACGTGTGTGTTTGGCTGTACAATTGATAAATTTCAAATTTTTGCACGCTCCATATGTGCGGAATCCCTCTTCGCAAAGAGCCTTGGTGTAGCCTGGAGTAACGACATATTCGCCATTACGATTTTTATTTAATGTTCTGAACTTCACATCATAAGCAGCGCCACTTGTCTCTGCTAAGATCTCATCTGTCTTGCGAACTTCACCTTCCACATAACAATCTATTAAGGTTACGTTGCTAGGCTTCTTTTGAATAAAGAATCCGTGACCAAACGACTTCATATATAACTTGCAATTTATGACGGTTGTACCTTCACCATTGATTAGAAAACCGCTATGTTTTTTATGTTTGATGACATGATCTTTACCCTTGCCAAACAGGTCACCATATCCATAGGGCGATGACCCTTGCACATGGAGGGTAAATGCTTCGATGGTGTTATAGGTTCCCTTGACTGTAAATGCACAACCGCCCGACGATGTGGTGTTGCCGATGTGTTGGATTTCGAGACCCTTGAGTTTGTTGTTGTTACCCTCGACTGTGATTTCATCGGTGTGGATCGGGTGTTTTAAAAGGGCTCTAAGTTTGGTGTCGACTTCGAAAACTACACCTGTCATATCTATGGTGTTATTGTTGCCCGAGAAGACGATATATTGATAATCTTTGCGTGCCACTCTTTGTTTGACAGAGTCGGCATTGATATAATCAATCATCTTGTAGCGACCCTGTGCAAGTTTTATATTTTGATTATCTTTGGCAATAGCCTTTGCAAACTCTGCAAGTGTTGCCACTTCGATTGTTTGTTGCGCAAATAGCGACGTGGATAGTAGCATAAAAACAGCTACTAATAGGTTTGTTAGTTTTTTCATCTTAAGTTTATATATTTAATAGGTTTCAAATTAATCTACACACGAATAGACTCTTTTTAGTTTGTCAGTCATTAGATATTGAACAACACCTCGAAGCGCCATAAACGATGTAAATGCCAACCAAAGAGCGTTGTTGCCAATAAATGGATAGAATGTATAGTAAATTGCGAAGTAACTCACCGCCGCCACAATCATCGAATTGCGCATAACAGCAGTAAACGATGCCCCAACCATCACACCATCCATCAAAAAAGGAAAGGCTCCAGCCACAGGGATCACCATAATCCAACCAATATATTCACCCGCCAAAGCTAATATATCATTGCGGTTACTCCCCTCCGCCACAAACATCGACAACAACTCGCGCCACGACACACTATAAACCCCTACATATACGATAGAGACTATTACCGACCAAACGACACATTTTTGAATCGCCTCCTTAAGCGAACGACCATCCTTAGCCCCGATAAATCGCCCCGTAAGAGCTTCGGCAGCGTAAGCAAATCCATCTGTCATATATGAAAATAGGGTGAACAGTTGCAACAGAAGGGTGTTTACAGCCAGCGTCGTCGGATTATCCATACGTGCCGAGATGGCTGTAAAAAATGTATAGACACAGACGATACAAAAGGTGCGAATTATAATATCGCGATTAACACCAAAAAATTTAGACATCGCCTCCCAATCAAAAACTTCGCGCATAGCGACACTAACCAACTCTTTGCGATATACCACAACCAGCATCGTCGCCGCCACAACCACACCAATCCATTGCGCCATAACCGACGCGTAGGCAATTCCAACAATCCCCATATCGAGACCTAGCGCCATATAGAAACTTGCCACCATATGAACTATATTCACCAACAGAGCGGTCATCATCGGAATCGTAGCATTCTGCATACCAGTATACCACCCATGAAAACTAAAGAGCATGATCCCAGCAGGCACTGCCCAAATTCGCGCACGTACATACTCCAACGACATATCACCTCCGCCCATCAACCTCACTGCACCATGAGCCAAAGGCTCTTTGAATATTAGGACTAATATACCTAATACCAACCCTACAAATAGTGCGCGAAACAACATTCGAGTTGTCTCTGCAAAATCCCCTGCACCATAGGCTTGGGCAGTGATGCCACTTGTCCCCATACGCACAAAGCTACAATTCCAATAGATGAAATTGAAGATCGACACCCCGATTGCAAGTTGCCCGATAGATGCCGCGGAGTCATCTCCACAGCGCCCAGCGATTGCGGTGCTGATGATTCCCATGAGTGGGACAGTGATGTTTGATATAATATTTGGTGCGGCAATGCGCAAAATTTCACGATTCATGGTGCGAAGGTACAAAATTTGTGGTGTAGTCTCAAATAAAATAGCTACCTTTGTGGCGCAAATTTAATTATATACATTTAATAGAGAAAAAATCTAATGAAAGATTTCAAGAAAGACTCCTCAGCTCAAGTTGCGCGCTTCGGTCGCGACAAAAGAGATAATAGAGGCTCAAAGCCTAGTTTCGAGGAGCGTCGCCCCCGTTCGCAGCGTGATGCCGCCGACGCGGAGCAAAAACCAGCGAAGCGTGCATCATACAACCCTCGCTTCACTGCCGACAACCGCCCAATGGAGCCACGCACAGAGCGTAAAAGTTACGGAGATTCAGAGCGCAAGAGTTATGGTGACAAGCCATTCAAAAAGAGCTTTGGCGACAAAAAACCATTCAAGAAGAGCTATTCAGATTCTGAAGGTGGATCGGAGCGTAGAAGTTATGGCGACAAGCCATTCAAGAAGAGTTTCGGAGAGAAGAAGAGTTTCGGCGAGAAAAAAAGCTATGGTGATCGTCCATCACGCGATGGATTCCGCCCACGTAGCAAAAATCGCGATAATGATGGTCAACAACAACCATCATACCCTAAGTATGATCCAAATCGTCAAACTGGCGAGATGCGTCTAAACCGCTTCTTGGCTCAATCAGGTGTATCGTCGCGTCGCGAAGCCGATGAATTTATCAAAGCTGGAGTAGTTACGGTAAATGGAGTTGTTGTCACAGAGCTCGGCACAAAGGTTATGCCAACCGACGAAGTGAAGTTCAACGATAGTCGTATTCAAGGCGAGAAGAGAGTTTACCTAGTACTCAACAAACCAAAAGGTTATGTAACTTCGTTGGATGACCCTCATGCCGATAAGACCGTAATGGATTTGGTTAACAGTGCATGCTCAGAGAGAATTTACCCCGTAGGTAGATTAGACAAAAACAGCGTTGGTTTGTTGCTATTCACTAACGATGGCGACCTCACAAAGCAACTTACACACCCTTCGCACAAAAAGAAGAAGATATATCAAGTATCACTCGATAAGCCACTTACACGTGCCCATATGGATTCAATAGCCGAAGGTATCACTCTCGAAGATGGCGATATTTATGCCGACGAGATCTCGTATGTTTCGGAGGGTAAAGATGAGGTAGGTATCGAGATCCACTCTGGACGCAACCGTATTGTACGTCGTATATTCGAACACCTAGGATACTCGGTTCAAAAGCTAGATAGAGTATATTTTGCTGGACTCACCAAGAAGAACCTCAAGCGCGGACAATGGAGATTCCTCACCGCAGAGGAGGTCGATAGATTGAAATCGGGCAGATACGAATAATTTTTTGTGCTTAAACGTGTGTCAAAGTGAAATATATTATTATCTTTGCCACACAAGAATTACTTAAGGTGGGAGATTATAAGAACTCCTTAATTCAGCATTTTAAATAACAAATAAAAATAAATAGAAAATTTATGATTAATTTCCTTCAAGTTGCAGAGGTTGCTCCAGAAGCACCACTAACACAACAGTACAGCTCATTTATCTTTATTGGTCTTATGCTCCTAGCTATGTGGCTCCTAATTTGGAGACCAGAATCAAAGAAGCGTAAAGATATGGCTAAGTTCCGTGATGGGCTCAAAAAGGGCGACAAGATTGTCACAGCAGGTGGAATCTACGGAGTTATCAAAGAGGTTAAAGATGCGTCGGTTCTTATCGAGGTTGATAGCAATGTAACTCTCCGCGTAGACAAAACTATGATTACCGCAGATCCTGCAACCCAAGCCGTAGCTCAAAAGAAGTAAGATATTGATTCAACTTTTATCTAGAAAATAGGGAAGAGACATTAAGTTTCTTCCCTATTTTGTATCTATCTATTTAGACTATTTGAAGATTAATAATTCTCGCGACGTGGTTCGAAGTGCGCCTTGGGGTGTTTACATGCTGGGCACATATCGGGTGCTTCGGTGGTTGAGTCGGTAACATAACCGCAATTGCGACATTGCCACACTACGGGCTCTTCGCGTTTGAAGAAATCACCTGCTCCGATGCGAGCCAACAACAAGAAATATCTACGCTCGTGCTCCTTCTCGGCGATGCAAACTTGACGGAATGTCTCTGCTATTTCGGGAAATCCCTCTTGATCGGCAATCTCTGCAAATTCGGGATATAGAACCTCGCCCTCTTCGTGCTCACCCTCTGCCGAAGCCATCAAATTTTCGGGTGTTGTGCGGATCATACCTGCGGGAAACGATGCTGTGATTGTCACCTCTTGACCCCCCTCCAAATATTTAAAAAACCTCTTTGCGTGCTCCTTCTCTTGGTCGGCTGTCTCTAGGAAAATTGCCGAAATTTGTTCGTAACCCTCTTTCTTTGCCACACTTGCATAGTATGTGTAACGGTTGCGTGCTTGACCCTCGCCAGCAAATGCCTTTAGAAGATTTTGTTCTGTTAGTGTTCCTTGTAAACTTTTCATTGTCTTTTAGTTTTATTTATAATTTGGTTTATTTTTTACAAAAATTGAGCCACTTTATACCCTTACAATTTCACCGCTCTTGATATACCACAAATACCCTTCGACTTGGGTATATCCCATTTGCAGAAGCAACTCCATATATCCGCGCACTTGACGTTGATATGAGGAGTGTTTGCCACCTCCGAATTTATAATCTACAACCACCGCCTTCGCTCCTCGGATCATCACCCTATCGGGTCGACGGATTTCACTATTTTGAGGTACTATAATATCATTTTCGTTGCGCACATCATCCCAATCGCCCGAGAACCACTCTTCGACCAAAGGGTTATTTAATACCTCCTCAACTCCCGATCTGAGTGCCTCAAACTCTTGAGAACTAAGTTGTCCATTAAGTTTCATCAAATCGAGGCGTGCAAAAATATCGTCACGCGAGGTCGCCTCTTCGAATGTCTTGTGCATAAGAACTCCTATATGGCGTGGATCGACCCCACCTTCGCTATCTTGTGTGTAACGTTGCGACGGCAGGCGCAATCTCAAATCACACTTTGCCGTTGGATACCTATCCATTATATATAGTTCTCCATCACTCTTGATCGGAGTTTTTGTCGCTGGCGACGATGGTTCACCAAAAATTATAGTTTTGGAATCTCCATAATCCGTCACTTTGCCCACAAGCGAATGACCCAATTGAACCTCATCTGCATCACCCTCCAATGGATATAGCAACACATCTCCGATTTTGGTATTTGTCAATGTCCGCTTACTCTTTATAGGGCGACGTGGCACAAATATATGCAACGACTCCACAGCGCGCGTGAGTGCCACATATAGCAGATTTACATTATCTATATGCGAATAGACCATCTCTCGAAAATACTCCTTCGAGAAACGAGACTCTCCCATTGCAGATTTAAATCTCACGGGGAATCGCCCCAACTCCGCAACTTCGTCACCCCCCTCTGCCCACACTATATTTGCCGATTCGCCCGATGTTTTGGGGTTGAGCGACCAGTTACAATATGGGATTATCACAACCCTCTTTTCGAGACCCTTAGCTTTGTGGATTGTAGTAATCTCGATTGCCGAATCACTTCTTTCGACACTCAGAGATTTTCGGGATCCATGCTCTTCCCACCACTTCACAAATAGTGATATATCGCCAATTCTTGTCGAACTAAAGGCGATGAGTTGTTCGTGGAGCGCTTGCAGATAGGCGATATTCTCCTTTCGAAGATCCAAACGATGATACATAACAATCTGCTCGAAAACCTCCTCCAACGACTTTAGACGCATGATTCTAAAGATCTGCAACTCTTCGTCGCCGAGAGGTTGATCAAAATTATCGCGACCCAAAAAGTTATTATATATTGCCAGTTGCGTGGGATCTGATTCATTAAGTGCCAATTTCATATTTGCCACAACAAAACAACTCACAGGCGCATTACCCACAATAAGAGCCTCTTGGGTCATTATATCGAAACGATACTTGGGATCTTTATTATGCTCCTTAAACTCCAACAACATATTCGCCACCTTCACACCATCGGTATTGGAGCGACCCAAAATCATAATATCCGAGGGTGAAAATCCACGATCCAACACCTCGATAATAGCATCTATTATCGGAGGCTCCTCGACAAAGGTCGACACTTCGACATATCCTTGCATCGAGGCACCCTTTCGAGGATTTTGAGCATGGTTTTCATACCCTTTTTTGAGCATATTTGTAAGTTCCACCTTGCTCTCTAAATCTATATATCCACCCTCAACTGCACCATCTATCATTGAGTTTAAGAAACTGTTTTCGCACTCCACAACCTCCTCGATTATACTATTGTTAAACTCAACAATAAGAGGTAAACTTCGGAAATTATCTTGCAACGTAACAACCTCCGTACTATCGCACCCCAAAGCCTCCAAAGCTCCCGAATGAAGAATACGCCAATCACCCCCCCTCCATCTATAGATCGACTGTTTGATGTCACCCACAATCAACACCGTGCTATCTTCGCTTTGCGACATAGCATTTTGGAGCAGAGGTAAGAAATTTTGCCACTCCTTGAGCGATGTATCTTGAAACTCATCGATCATAAATCGTTCGTAACGATTACCACTCTTTTCATATATAAATGGGGCGTCGTTATCTTTGATAAACTCCGCTAATATTAGCTTTGTTTCGGAGAGTAACATCATACTTTGCTCGTCGCAAATTTGCTTTAGACGAGCATATAGATCGCTCAAAAGAGCAAAACTACGAAAGTTTTCACGCACCAAGGTTGTTGTGTTCCACAGCTTTATATCTCGATAATAGTGCGCACATATTTGAGCCAACAGAGGTTGCAACTCTCCAACTATAGCTTGCGCAGGTGATCCTTTTGTACACCATCCTTCGGTTGTTTGAGATCTATCTTCGGCTGTTTTGGTTGGTGGTTTGATTTCGCCAGAGGCTACTCTCTCAAATATATAGGCGAAACTTCTGCTCTTGCCTGCAAAATCAGAGGGTTCACATCCTGCATTCGAAATTATATCTACTCCCCTTTGACCCAGTAATTTATACTCCTCACGACTCGCTTTACTTCGCACGGTTGCCGACGAAACTATCTCTTTGATATGCTCCTTGGAGAGTCCATTTTGAAGAGTTTCACGATTTGATTCATTCAACAATTCACGACTCAACGACAATATTCCATCATGAATATCCCATCTTTTCCCATCCTCGACTCTCTCTTCGATAAACTCTAGGAGCCATCTGCGCAATTCATCGTCAGAGGTGATCTGCTCGATCAAACTATCGGCACTTTGTTCCAAAACCGACGATGACTCAATCTCGATATTATAGTTTAGATCCAACCCCAACTCTTGGATAAAGGCGCGTAAAATACGCTGAAAAAATGTATCAATCGTAAGCACCGTAAATCTCGAATAGTCATGCAAAATATTGCCTCGTGCCGAGAGAGCATTGCGTCTAATTTTATCTTCAGATAGGTTTAGCTCCGCCATCAGCTCCTCCAAATAGGGGCTTTTGCCCCCCGAGGCAAGGGTATCTATCTCGCGCAAAATTCGCGATTTCATCTCTTCGGTTGCCTTATTGGTAAATGTCACCGCCAAGATATGACGATAGCGGAGAGGTTCCCAAATAACATCTCTTACATATTTGTATGCCAACCGATAAGTTTTGCCAGATCCTGCACTGGCGTTGAAAATTTGCGCTCTCACTTCATTATTTGTTTACAACAAATGTAATCAATTTTATTAACTTTGACAAAAATAGACCTTTGCAAAATATTAATTTGCCAAAATCCCACTCTCATTATGCTACGAGATACTGGAATAGTTAACTTTATCTGTTTTTTCTTTTGTGCGGACAAAGTTAACTATTCCAGTTTGATTTTTAATGATATTCTTACCCATAATTATATTATTTATACAGGGCATAAAAATATTTGTACTGCGAAATTAAAACATCTATCAACAATGAAAAGAGATACGACAACACGAAATATATAATAGCCGTAAGAATCAGCGGAAAGAACGCATCAAATGTACCACTTCTTATCACATAACTCACTCGTGTGACATCTTCCATAGCGATATAACCCACAATAGATGTCGATTTAATTAGCGATACAGCTTCGCTTTTATATGCTGGCACAATGTTACGGAGTCTGCTCTGTGTGAAAATTTGCCCCAAATTACGTAACTCCTTATCTTTAAGAATAGCTCGTAGACGATCTGCAATATCAGCAGCAAACGAAAGAGCGAAGGTCACTACCGCAATAACAATCGGAGGTAGTGTACTCTTAGAGAATACCAAATAGAAATTGAGCATCAACAACACCAAAACAGGAATACCTCTAATGAGGGTAATATACCCGACGCCACACCATCGAACAATATGGTGATTACTCGATGCGCACCAATAGACCCAACATCCAAGAATACTTCCCAGAAGAATAGCAAGCAACGATATTTTAATCGTAACCATCAGCCCCTCTCCAATTTGCTCATATCTACTCTCACGGATAAGGTTGTTGTAGAATGAATCTTTGATTGATGAGAATATATTCTGCTTTACATCATCAATATGATCCGTCACTTGAAACACTCCAGCAGCCATCTTTTGATGAGGATCTGAGAATATCATCCTCTGTTGTCGAGATTCTGTGATACATAGCCCTGCAGCTATCATATCTACACGCCCCGCCTCGAGTGATGGAACAACTAACCCTATACTCATATCGTAAATCTCTAATCGATAACCATTATTAAGAGCGAAATGTCGTATTAACTCAATCTCAAACCCCTCAATCACATTATCAATCAAAACTGAGCAAGGTGGAGATGTTGAGCAAGTTCCCAATTTTAACACCTTGTCGCTCTGCGCTTGTTCTATGTATGGAATCTTTCCTCCCGATTCATCGACAAGCCATCGAGATTCCATATCTTTATAGGTTTTAAGTAATCAACAGAAATTAATGCGATATTTTAACCCTACGCACTCCAGCACCTCGGCGACTCGTGTTTTTAGTCTCATAAAGTTCAGATAAGCATCGAATGGTAGCCATTGATATT
>JBCQUZ010000161.1:0-3509 GCA_047173645.1 Rikenellaceae bacterium | reverse complement strand
TTAGTTTGCAGTGAGATGAAAATTCAAAATAATAACTAATTTTGCAAATATCTAAAGGGCGCGATAGTGGTGTACTTTTCAATTATTTTGGTGGCCCTTTTTTCGATTATTGTATACAGATGGTCAAAGATACACTACATACCACAGAGCTTGATACACTCTATGCTCGTGGCGTGAAACTACTTCAGCAACGACAATACCCCAAGGCTCTATACATTTTGAATAGCTACAACGACCGTAATACCATTATCGCTCTGCTATCTATGGGGCACGATGAGAGGGCGTTGGAGGTGTTGGATAAACAACCTCAAAATGCTACGACTCACTATCTTCTTGCGATAGTTTTAGCGAGATTAAATAGACGAGAGGAGGCATTAGAGGAGTATGAAAAAGCGTGCAAATTAGAACCCCGAATGGAGTTTAGAGCGAATCTCGACCCCGAAATAACTAAACTTTTAAAGCGATGAAAGTGATTTACTTATTAGCGATGTTACTATGCGTAACCCTCACAAGTTGCGACCTTTACGACCGCATAGAGGTCGAAGAGATACATCCGCCACAAATTGAAAACGACAATATAATAATCCCCGATTGGGATAAAAAAGAAGAACAGGTATGAAGATAATATTTATGGCTCTGCTCGCAGTAGCCACCCTCACAAGCTGCGAACTCGACAAGAGCGAGGAGCTAACAATCACGCCACAACCCGAAGTGGAGAATTTTGATGATGTCTATGCACTTGGATGGACACCACTTGATGGGCAGTCGGCACGTCTAACTCTCGACTTTAATGTCTCAGAGACCACCACCACACGCTCCACAGGGACAGCGATGGAGCGAAGTGTAGATGATGTAAACCTCTACTTCTTCAACGATGCAATGGGTATTGAACAACATATTTTCGTAGGCTCTACCACAACGATTACTCTACCCATAACCCCTGGCGAGTGGGCAATCTATGCCGTTGCAAATATCGGTTCCAATATGGGCGACAAGAGCCACGATGAGGTTAAGGGTTACAGCTATGATATTGTGTTAGAGAGTGACCTTACGTATAAAGAATCTTTGATTATGAGCTACAGCGGAAGTGCCGAAATATCGGAGATTGAGAGTCTCAATATCCTCTTCACACGAGCACTTTCGAGGGTGGATTTAAAGGTCTCACTCACGGGTGATGCAGTATCAAAAGTTATGCTCGATAGACTACGTATGGTAAATATGCCCAAACGAAGTTACCTCTTTGACGATAGCGGTGCCGCTCCTGCGTCGAGTGACCTTATGACTTATGATTATAGGGATTGTGGCGATGGCTCAACATTCTTGTTTTATATGCTCGAAAACCTTTCGGGAACAAATAGTGCTATCACTTCGGAGTCACAAAAGACCGCTGATAACGCACCCTCGACAGCTGCTTATGTCGAGATTGAGGCAGAGACCGCAACTTCGTGGGTGACATATAGAATCTATCTTGGCGAGAACAACACCGATGACTTCAATGTTAGGCGCAACAACATCTACGATATGGAGATTTCGATTTATAGTGCTGATGCAAGCGACTTCAGAACTACGGTGAGGTACTTCCCTATAGATGTAAGAGTCGAGACAACCTACGCACACGTAGATGTTACGAAATATCGAATTTCGGGAGAGCTTTTAGCATTTAGTAGAGATTGCGACATAACAGTAAAGGTTAAGATTGACCAAGCTGTGATGTATGATATATATGTGAATTTTCAGATGTTGATATACTACACCATTGAGATAGATGGCGCAGTAATCGGATATGCACCTATGGGTGGAACTTATAGCGTAGACCCTATGGTCTATATCCCAGCAGGTAGCACAACGGGTTCTTTGTCATTGGGGAATTATAAGTCGGGTTATTTCTATCTCGACACTCCAACCTATATGAGAATTTCGAGTGTCGAGAGTGCATCCACGCTCGATGAGAATAACTACATCTTGGGCAACGATTTTACCTGTACTTATACCACTACGACTCAAACGATATAAACATTTATAGGAAATGATGAAGATACTATTTATGGCTCTGCTCACAGTAGCCACCCTAACCAGCTGCGAACTCGACAAGAGCGAGGAGCTAACAATAACCCCACAACCCGAAGTGGAGAATTTCGATGATGTCTATGCACTTGGATGGACACCGCTCGATGGGCAGTCGGCACGTCTAACGCTAAACTTTGATGTCTCAGAGACTGACGCTACACGCTCATCGGGAACTGCGATGGAGCGCAATATCGTAGATGTGAACCTCTACTTTTTTAATGACCAAATGGATATTGCGCAGCACATATTTTTGGGGAGTTCATCGTCGCTCACACTGCCTGTCACCCCTGGCGAGTGGTCGATATATGCCATTGCTAACAGCGGTAGCGATATGGGGACAAAGACCCACGATGATGTGAAATCATATAAATATGAGATAGTCAACGAAAGTGACTTAGTGTTCAACAGCGCACTCATTATGAGCTTTTCGGAGGAGGCGGAGATTAGTGACCTGCACACGCTCGATATACTATTCACTCGTGCCGTTGCGAGAATGGATATTTGCATTGATTTGACCTCTACGGCACTCTCAAAGGTGGCACTTAGCCGTATGCGAATGGTGAATATGCCTAAGCGGTTGGCACTTTTTGGTGATGGTGCTGCACCTGCATCGAGTGACCTTATGACTTATGATTATAGGGATTGTGGTAATGGTTCGACATTCTCGATTTATATGCTTGAAAACTTGTCGGGAACGAATACAGCTATCACTTCGGAGTCACAAAAGACTGCTGCCAATGCACCATCTACGGCTGCATATATCGAGATTGAGGGTACTACATCTGACTCGTGGGTGACATATCGCATATACTTGGGCGAGAACAACACTTCGGATTTTAATGTACGTAGGAATAATGCCTATGATATGGATATTTCGATATATAGTGCCGACTCATCGGATTTTCGCACAACAATCAAACCCTTTCCGATAGATGTCTATTTGAGTGTCTCATCGGGAAGTGTGCACACGATTTACTACAAGGAGGCATCGGCTTGGATAGCATCACACTTAGAGGCGACAATAAATGTGAGCGTTGTTTTAGATAAGGCTGTGAACTATGACATAGATGTAAACTTCGAGATGCAGTGGGATGCAGGCGAGATATTTGGCGGATTTGTAGCTCTGTTTACAGGTTACGACAAGGAGACAAAAATCAACATCCCAGCAGGCAAAACATCAGGCTCGGTTACTCTACTCAACACAGATAGAGAACCTACGCACGCCATCGTTACAGGTGTCACAAGACTCGATACAGCCGACGAGAATAACTATTACCCCTCGACGACGCTATTTGAGTGTGAGTCCTCTTTTGTGTTTGTGAATTAAGTAATCAACAGAAATTAATGCGATATTTTAACCCTACGCACTCCAGCACCTCGGCGACTCGTGTTTTTAGTCTCATAAAGTTCAGATAAGCATCGAATGGTAGCCATTGATATTT
>JBCQUZ010000160.1:0-3531 GCA_047173645.1 Rikenellaceae bacterium | reverse complement strand
TTGGACTGATCGACGAGGAGGTATTCGAGCGATTATCTGCAACTGTATCATTCGACCTAAATATGCTGCTCGCTTACGATTCTAAAGCTGCTTGAGGTACTTGCGAAACTTGAGTTATTATTTACTTAGTGCGCTCTATGCGCCTAATCCTATAATTATATTTGTTTATAATAATGATTTTGACCTTTCTGAAGCAGACAATGCTGATATAGAAGTTCAGGAAGAACTATTTAAAGATCTATTTCTAAAACGAACAAACCTCCAAGAACCTGATTTGGAAATAATTAAAGAGAGAATAAATGTATGCGTGAATTCAGATATGTTTAAAATTGAAAATTCAAAATTCAAATTCACTAATTTTCGTAAAATCATAAAAGTCAATGAACCAACATCCTTAGAAAACAAGCAGACAGGTTTAATCTATAGAAAATCGCAATAAAAACCCGAAAACTTTTTTGGTTTTTTAAGTTTTATACATATCTTTGCCCCGTAAAATAAAACACAATGGGCAACGAGCAACGAGAACGAATTATTAAACATGCGCTATCGATGTACATCGAACATGGGGTGAAGTCGGTGAGAATGGATGACATAGCGCGCGAAATGCACATATCGAAACGTACAATATACGAAATCTTTGGCGACAAGGAGGAGTTATTGTACCAATCGGTCGTTTCGCACCTCGAAGAGTTAACTGTCGAGATGGACAAAGTTGGGTATCAAGCCCCCAATATCCTGATTTCGATACTTATGGTGTCGAAGTATCTAACCGACAACTCCGAAAAGACATGGCGATTGCGCCGATCATTACAACAATTCTACCCCAAAATCCACGAACGTATCATAGAACTAGACTCTAGCGAGAGACACAGAATCTTTCGCGAGAGGTTGATGTGCGGAGTAGAGCAGGGGCTCATAATCAACTCCATTGGTGTCGATATTCTAATATCTATGGTTCACTACGTATGTACGGCAATCGTAGAACACGACAACCGTTTCGTGATTCCCGAGGGGTTGAGTCGCGAAGAGGCATTTCGGGCTGCACAAATCACAACTCTAAGGGGGGTGAGTACACCAAAGGGAATGGAGATTATTGACAAATATCTAAAAGATACATTAAAAAAATAATTCATAATGAAGAGAATGAAACATCTAATTACCTCTGTTGCTCTACTTTTGGTGGGGGCAGTATCGGTTCAAGCTCAAATGACGCTGAGTGTGGATGAAGCGGTGCAGATCGCCCTTTCGGAGAATCCGACAATCAAGGTTGCTGAGTTGGAGGTGGAGCGCTACGATTATGTTCGTAAGACAACTTTCGGGTCGCTATTGCCACAAATTTCGGTGAGTGGCGATTTTACTCGCACGCTCAAAAATCAAAGTATGGCGGAGGGATTCACCCTCGGATCGGAGCAATACAACACCATCTCCGCTTCGGCAGATGCTACTTTGGCGCTCTATGCTCCAGCGGTATATCGCACCATGAAGATGAACAAGATCGAAGCTTCGGTGGCTGTTGAGTCGGCTCGCTCGTCGAAGATCGAGATGGTGGCGGCTGTGAAGCAGGCGTTCTACAATATAGTGTTGGCACAAAAGTCACTCACTGTGATGGAGAGTTCGTATGAGACTGCAAAGCAAACAGTTTACGAGACGCAAATTAAATTCGACAATGGCATAGCCTCGGAGTATGATCTGCTCACCGCTCAAGTACAACAAAGCAATATTGAGCCGACGATCATACAACTCAAAAGCTCTATCGAGATTGCGAAGGATCTTTTGAAGATGTACCTCTCGATCCCCGACAACATCACAATCGAGGTTACGGGTGAATTGGAGACAATGAAGAGCGAAGCAATAGGCAACTTCACAACCATATCGACCGATATTTCGGAAAACAGCACCCTCAAATCACTCGATTTGCAATCTGAGATTTTGGCACAAAGCAAAAAGGTGTCGAATGCTGCACGCCTCCCTACTTTAGCGGCGTGGGGTAGCTACACATATACGGGAAACAATATGGGATCTTTCGACCTCACAGGGTCGGGAACCGCCTCTACGGATAAATCCTATTTTTGGCAAGGTCCAGCCTACGTGGGTCTTTCGTTGTCGGTGCCGATATTCACGGGACTCAGCAACACATATCGCGCTAAGCAGATAACAAATCAAATCGAGCAGCTCAAATTGCAACGCTCCTACACCGAAGAGAGTGTTAAACTTAGCGTTCGCACAGCAATAAGTGATTTGATAACAGCGCGCGAACAGATGCTTGCACAACAAACAGTCGTTGAGCAGGCGACAAAGGCATATGCGATTTCGGATGTGCGCTACAAAGCTGGAGCTGGCACGATCCTAGAGCTTAATTCGGCGAGTTTGGCTCAAACCCAAGCGGAATTGAACTATTCGCAGGCGATATATGATCTGCTTGTGGCATTTGCGGAGTATAATAAAATCATAGGTAAAGAGAATTAAAAAACGAAATATCATCATGAAAAGATTAACGATTGTTGCCCTAGCAACAGTAATAGCAACAGGTTGCGGAGCATCGCAAAGCGACTCCAAAACAACAACCACTTCGACTGCCGAAGAGCAAGCTAAGCCCCTCACAAAAACAGAGGTTGCTGTGGCTCAAGAGGTGCAATTGCTCGAAACATTCACATCTGAGATCAACCCATTCAAGGAGGTTGACATCACCCCAGCGGCGAGTGGCGTGAAGATCGAAAAGATCACCGTCGATGTGGGCGACAACGTGCACGAAGGGCAACTACTCGTGAGCCTTGACCCCACGCAATATAACCAACAAATGTTGCAAGTTAACACTTTAAAGGCTGATTATGAGCGCCTAAAGGCGGTCTACGAGGCTGGAGGAATATCGCGTCAAACATTCGAACAAGCCCAAATGAGCTACGAAGTACAAGCCGAAAGTGCACGTAATACCAAGAAGAATATCGAGATTCTATCTCCAATATCGGGAGTAGTTACAGCGCGCAATAGCGAGGTTGGAAATATGTTTATGAATCAACCGATTTTACACATCGCCCAAATCGACAAACTTAAGGTTATAGTCGAGATCTCGGAGCAATTTTTCCCAAGCGTTAAGGTGGGTATGCCCGTAAATATCACGCTCGAAATATATCCCGACGAGGTGTTCGAGGGCAAGGTGTCGTTGATTCACCCTGCGTTGGACTCAACGTCGCGCACATTTACTGTCGAGGTTACTATACCTAATACAGCCAACAAGTTGCGCCCTGGAATGTTTGCCCGCGCTGAGTTCTCAATGGGCTCAAAAGATGGAATCATGGTACCCGATGTTGCAGTTCAAAAACAATATGGTTCGGCAGAGAATTACGTTTTCGTAATCAAAAATGGAGTTGTAGAGAGCAGATCTGTAAAGGTGGGTCGACAAGTGGGTTCGTATGTCGACATCCTTAGCGGCTTGGAGCTAGGCGAAGAGGTTGCGGTAACAGCATTTTCACGCATAAGCGATGGGGTGGCTGTCGATGTTAAAAACTAATTTGAGAATAAAAGAGTTATGAA
>JBCQUZ010000159.1:0-3544 GCA_047173645.1 Rikenellaceae bacterium | reverse complement strand
AATGGATGGAGAGATTGATGAGTTTATAAAATCTTATTTAATGGAGTTTGGCGCTAACATATAAGATGTTTTATTTTATTTTATATCATAAAAAGTTTGGTATATAACATAAATAATATTATATTTGTGTTGGTATTACAAATTAAAAACATTTTATCATGAAAAAAATCATTCTTTCTATTGCACTTATGGTATGTGCAGTATTTGCTGTGAACGCTCAAGTTTTCGATGAAAGTTCACGTTATGTTGGTGTTGGTGTTGGGTTTGGTGGTGGGTATGGTATCCTGTGTCGGTAAGTTACGAGCAAGGTATCACAGAAAATATTGGTGTAGGTGGTATCGTTGGTTTAGGTATCGACAAAGAGTCTATTGGTGTTTATGATATGACTTACACAAACATTCTTATCGGAGTTCGTGGTAACTATCACTTCAACATCTCTGATTCATTTGATGTTTATGCTGGTCTTATCCTTGGTTACAATGCTGCAAGTGCAAGTTCTGATCCTGATGGTTGGGATGTAAGTGTTGGCGGTATGATCTTTGGTGGTCAAGTAGGTACACGCTATTGCTTCAGCGACAAGTGGGCTGCTTTTGCTGAACTTGGATATGGATTAGGTCTCTTTAGCCTTGGTGCAACATACTCATTCTAAAATTTAGAGGAGAGACAAAAACAGCAGGTAATTTTAATCTCTAAGTTGTCAAAATTACCTTAATTTACATTATAAAGTTAAATAGGGAACGAGCAGTGCTAAAGAGCAACTCGTCAGAAATGAACTTTATGATTACACGAGAAAATGGGAGTACTTCGGTGCTCCCATCTCTTTTTTTGCACCATCTCCACGGTGAAGTATGGGTGAAATGTTAATAATGCAATGTGGTTAAAAAGGATAAATCCAAATGGAATAGTTAACTTTGTCCGCACAAAAAAGTTAAGCCGCCGAATTATTTTTCATTTTTATGTTATATTTCTCCCAAAATTCATCAATTGTCATGTTATCAATTATTAAATTTGAAAAATGAAATATAGAGCCTCCTAGGTCTAGAATAAAGAGAGTTTGGTTAATTTTCTAGTAATCCACGAGAGGTATATTTGATAGAAAAAATCAGCTCTGATCCAATAAAGATCAGAGCTGATAAAAAATAATATTTTGTCTTCCTAGAGTTCACGAATAAACATTGCGTGACCACCACCCTTAGCCATTTTTGCTTTGATTGTCTCGCCTCCCTTGATGCGACCCGTCTCAATGCGGTATGACTCTGGATTTGTCAAGCAGTGAGCATCCTCACCATCCATGTAGTATGTCACCTCATACTCCTTGCCACTCTCCAAGAAGCTGGTCTCGATATCCAATGCGTCGCACTCACGACTTACAACCGTTCCAACGAACCACTCCGAGCCATGACGACGTGCGGTTGTGATGTATTGGTTGAACTTAGAGTTGACAACAACACTCTCGTCCCATCTTCCAATAGGTATTTTGGCGATCAACTCAAATAGATCAGCCTTTGCATCGTAGCAATCTGGAGCATCTGGAATTGCAGCAAGACCTGTGTTGATGATAATAACCCTGGCAACCTCCGAAACAACTGTCGAGAAGTAGCTATTAGTTTGACGAGGTCCCTTTGCGCGAGCACCACTATTGATCTCCAATAGGTCAAAGTTTCCGTTGCTCATATCTAGTGGGCCATGAATAGCTTGAACCAAAGCCATCTTGATGAACATCTCTGGGGTGAATGCTCGGCGCGAATCCTGCTGTCCGTGGCAATACTCACGAGATATAGCATTTGGGAAGGTACGTTCAAGACCTGTCATTGGAGCTGGACCATCGTGGAAGTTAATCATCAGCTTCTCCTTTGCACTCTCGCGAACGGATTGTTTTGTGAACTCGACATTAGGCCCCATGAATCCATACTTAATACCCTTCATATTGAGGCTATTGTAGTATTTAAATAGATCCTCGTCGCCATAATATCCATGAACGCGATCGTAGTATAGCAAAAGATCGACACCCTTCTCTTTGGCGTAGTCGATAACCGCTGGAAGATCTAACTTCGAAGATGGATATATGCGACCAAGTTCAACCTTGTCATACCATGCGTCGTCGATTAAGAAGTACTCTAAATCCCATTTAGCAGCGAAATCAACAAAGCGGAAGTAGCTCTCGGTGTTGATTCCATACTCAAACCCATCGGGTGCAACGTGGCTATGTACTCGCCAATCCCATAGCGAGATACCAGGTTTGATCCACGATGTATCCTCAAGTTGGCACTCTGTGGCGAGGTTCAAAGATGTGGTGTTGGTTGATAAATCTCCCACTTGGTCGCCAACCAAAATTACTCTCCATGGGGTCACAAACTCCTCAATATCCATCTCCGAAACACCATTAGATGAGAAGAACTGAGAGTTCGATTTGTTGAATCTGATATTGATACAGTTGAAACCCTCTGTCATAAATAGATCCGACTCCAAGAATGCTAGGTAGTTGCTGGTAGAGCTATCAACAACCAATGGCATAGCGATTCTAACGTTACCCTCCCTATTTTTAATACTCTCTTTTGAGTATGGGCCAAGATCACCTTCGGCATATCCAGCCCAGTAGAACATATCCTCGTCATAGGTGTTATACTCCATAAATAGAGTCGCTTTTTCCGAAGCCTTATAACCATCGAGGCTATAGCGGAATCCCACACCTTCATCGAAGAGTCGCACCTCTAATTGCGCCTCACGTCCATCTATGTCGAGCGTCATGACAAGTGAGTTGTGACAATCCTCAATTTGAGAAAACTGTCCCCATGTGGGTCTCCATGTTGTGTTATTTGAGCCTCTCTTTAGCTCCTTAACCGTTACCAAAGAGTCGTTTAAGATCGAGATCGTAGAGTTTTTAACTAGCTGCACATCTCCTTTGGATAACTCATAGGTCATCTTGCCCGAAGTGTTGTCTAGAGTCACCGACAACGCTTTGTTGGGCGACGTTAATTTGTACTCACCTACCGAAGGTGTTGAACAACTTGCCATCATTGTAATGCAACTAAGCACAATAATTGACAACATAAAAAAGGTCTTTCTCATTTTTATTTTAGGGTTAATTAAGTTTTAGTGTCTCTTTTGCTCCATGTCTCCTCCTTAAAGTCCATTCATTGGGGTATGTATTGCATAGTGAGCCATTAGCCTTTTCGTTTGCGACACATCCCCAAGAGTGATACGGAGTACAAATATATAAATTTATCTTTAAAATATTTGGATTTATTTTTTAATTATCAGATATGTGCTGAATTCAAGGCTAAGGATTCAGCGTTTTTTGTAGTTGACAGTGAAAACATCTGTAAGTATATATAACATAGCGTATTAGAAAATATTTTGTTGACGGGGTTTCTCTCTAATATTAGAAATGTTGGCATGATTGACCCCTTTTTGGTAAAAAGGTCTACTCTTATGTAGGTAGAAATGTAGCCTTGTTTTAGGGCGAGTTTTCACCGAAAAAGAAGTTTAACAGAATAATGCTAATACGCTATGTTTTCAATTAACATTAAGGGTAAGGAGAACC
>JBCQUZ010000158.1:0-3603 GCA_047173645.1 Rikenellaceae bacterium | reverse complement strand
AGCAGAGGATTTATCATCTGTATCTTCAAATTTCATATCCGCCATCACTCGCACCAGCAATGGCACACTATGGGTGGGAACCGAGCAGGGTGGATTTTGCAGAGCCACCGAAAACGAAGATGGTATATCATTTAAAACTATTTCGGAGAGGAATGGACTATCAAACAACGTAATTAAAAGTATCGCCGAGGATTATAAGGGCAACCTATGGGTTGGAACAAACATTGGACTGAATTGTTACAACACCACCAATGGCAATATCACAATCTATAGAGCAAGCAATGGACTCCCATTTGAAGGGTTTTGGTATCAAGCCCTATATATGAACAAGGAGCAATTTGTATTTACTGGGGCAGACAAAATCTTGACATTCAACCCCGAGGTATTCTATATGAAGCGAAGTTTGTCGAGAATATACTTCGACGAATTAAAGATTTTTGACACTGAAGTAGCCCCAAATCAACGTTACAATGGGCACGACGTTTTGAATAGTCGCCTTATGGATGGTGACACTTTGAGACTTAGATACAACCTCAATGTTTTTTCGGTGGGTATAGACATCATAGAGAATCAATACGCACAAAGCAACACTCTATATTATAGATTAACACCCCTTAGCGACCAATGGATTAAGCTAGAAAAAAGCAACCGCTCAATATCGTTTAATGGAATCGAACCGGGCAGATACACTCTCGACGTTTGTGCGTATAATACACAGGGCGATAGAGGTGAGATTTCGTCGCTACATATACATATTCCCCACCCTGCGTGGAAGAGCCCTATTGCATACCTATTATATATGATAGTCTTTATGTTGATAGTCATAGTGGTTGTATATGCAATTATGTCATTCCAATCGCTCAGCCATAACCTTGAGATTCAAACAATCGAAAAGGGTGTAAATGATGACAAGTTAAGATACTTTTCCGATATATCACACGAACTTAAAACCCCTCTGTCGTTGATTTTAGCCCACGTAGCACTCCTGCGTGAGCGATTCTCGGCAGATGTTGCGGTATCGGCAAAGTTAGATATTATTAAGCGTCAATCTAAAAAGCTCCTCGAACTTATCGACCTAACCCACGGAGTCGAGGCTAACGATCTTAAAACCTTGAAGTTATCGCCATCACTATTCTCGTTTGATAGTATGATTGACGATATTACAACCGACTTCGGATTTATTGCGCAATACGACAACAAGTCATTCAAAGTAGAGCGTGGAGAATCCATTATTGCAGCGGAGGCGGATCGAGGTATGATTGAGAAAATAATCAACAATCTACTCTCTAACGCCTTGAAACACACCGCCAATGGTGACGATATAACCCTAAGCTACACTGCAAATGGCAACACTATAAGCCTGAGCGTAAAAGATTGCGGATATGGAATAGATGCAGAGGATCTACCCCACATCTTTGAGAGATTCTACCAAGCTCGTCGCAGCGGAGGACACAACATCGGAGGAACAGGTATAGGATTGACATTCACCAAGATGTTGGTCGAACTTCACGGAGGTGTAATCACTGTGGAGAGTGAACTCTCTGTGGGTACAACATTCACCGTCACGCTGCCAATAGTTGTCAACAAGCCACTTCCCGAAGAGGTTAAATCTCCTGCATTGAGTGGCGAGATAATAGATTATGATGATAACTCCGAAATCTATATCGAGAGTGAATATTCAGAGTCGACAATCTTTTTGGTCGAGGATAATCAAGAACTTCGAGTCTTGATAAGCGAGATAATTGGTAAGTACTTCAAAGTCAAGAGTTTCTCGAATGGAGCAGAGCTAATTAATGCACTCGATAGCGAGTGGCCAGATTTGATAGTGAGCGATGTTATGATGCCCGAGATGGATGGATACGAGGTGTGCGATAGAGTAAAAAGCGACATCAAAACAAGCCATATTCCAATTATTTTGCTCACCGCCTGTTCGACTGTTGATGATAAAATCAAGGGTCTGCAACTCGGTGCCGATTCCTATATCCCCAAACCATTCTACCCCAAACATCTTATCACCCGAATCGAAACTCTGCTTCACAACAGGCAACAACTTCGTGAGCGTTTTCAGGTGGGTATTCCGTTGGTCTATGGCAAGGATCAAAATACATCGGCTAAGGATAATGAATTTATGCTCCAGCTATATGAACTCTTCAACGAGAACCTTAGCAACGAGGAGGTCGACCTCGATTTGATTGCTCGCAAATTGGGTCAAAATCGTTCGATGTTCTTCAAGAAGGTGAAGGTTATAACCAACACCTCGCCATACGAACTTCTCAAGGAGTATCGACTCACAAAGGCGGCAGAGATGTTGCAGTCGGGCGAGTACAACGTGAGCGAAGTTTGTATGATGACAGGGTTCAAGGGGCGTTCGCACTTTAGTCGTGTATTTAAGGAGCGATTTAATGTCGCACCGAGCAAATATGTTAACTCAGATGGGAATAATCCCGTAGATGAGTGATTTTTGGGTGGTGTGGATTCTCAGAACATTAAAAAATACTAATAGACACATCGCCTAAAACCATAATATATACTTTAGCATCAGAGAGTAGAGGCAACATCTACCCCCTGATGAAACTAATTTAAAAGTATATATTATGTCTATCTTAAATGAACAAATTGCAGCACGCATAGATCAAGCAAAGGTTATTGCAGTGCTCGAAATCGCTGATCCTAAAGATGCAATCCCAACAGTGCGTGCACTCCAACGTGGGGGTGTCGACACCATCGAACTTGCCCTTCGCACAGCAGGAGCGTTGGAGGCGGTGCGTATAATCAAGGAGGAGGCTCCCGAAATTGTTTTGGGAATCGGTACTGTTATCACCACCGAGCAGGTCGAAACAATCGCAAAACTAAATGTAGATTTTGCAGTAGCCCCCGGATGCAACGCCGATGTTATGGCTGCGTGCATCGACAATGGTGTACAGTTCGCCCCTGGAATCTCTACCCCTTCCGAAATTGAGATGGCACTAAAGTATGGTTGCCGAGTGATGAAGTACTTCCCTGCCGAGACTTTAGGCGGAATGAAGCACCTTACTAATATGGTAGCTCCATACAGATATTTGGGTTTAAAGTTCATTCCTCTTGGTGGCGTGTCGCAAGATAACGCTGCGGAGTATCTACGCTCCGACCTAATCACCGCTATTGGTGGTTCGTGGATTGCAAAGCGCAACATCATAGAAGCACAAGATTGGGCAACAATCGAGAGCAATGCACAAAAAATCAGAACATTAATCAATACACTATAATATAATCAAGATGAAAAAAGTTATAACATTCGGCGAGATAATGGGTCGATTGACACCCGACAATTTCCTACGTTTCAAACAAACAATGCCCGGCAAATTGAACCTTACATTTGCAGGTGCCGAGGCTAATGTTGCCGCATCGGTTGCGATGTTGGGTGGCGATGCAACATTCGTAACTTCGCTTCCCGACAACGATATTACAGATGCTTGTTTGGCAACTCTTCGTGGATTGAAGGTAAATGTCGACCATATCAATAAGGTCAACAAAGGTCGTATGGGTTTGTACTTTGTCGAGAAGGGGGCAAACCAACGCCCAAGTCGTGTGATATATGATAGAGAGTACTCGTCGGTGTCGATG
>JBCQUZ010000002.1:0-74552 GCA_047173645.1 Rikenellaceae bacterium | reverse complement strand
CATCTGTGCAATTGTTCACAAGACAAGGGCTAACTCTTAATTTGTCAAAACACAAAGAATATTAACAAAATAGCTGAAATATAGCTATTTATAATGATTTAATTTACGTATGAAAACAAAATTTAGGCAATTAGTATGGATTCTTATGATGTTACTCTTTGTGGTGGCGTGTGGTGAAGATGGAGAGTCGGGTGATGAGTCGCCGATGGTCAATAATCAGGAAGAAAGTGAATCGGGAACCGATGAGTTGGTCGAGGTTGATGAGCGTGCAATTTTGGAGCAGATATATTATGATACGTGGGGTGATGAATGGAGTGACAATACCAATTGGTGTACCGATGCTCCATTGAGTGAGTGGTATGGAGTGACGGTTGACGAAGAGTCGGGGCGAGTGACAGAGTTAAGTCTGAGTTATAATAATCTTGATGGCAATCTAGATGTGAGTGGGCTTACGAAGTTGACTACTTTGTATTGCTACGCCAACGATCTATCGACCCTAGATGTGAGTGGGTGTAGTAGCTTGACCGATTTGAGTTGCTTTCTCAATGACCTAACTTTTCTCGATGTGAGTGCTCTTACGAAGTTGACTTTTTTGGTTTGCTCTTCAAACAAACTAACAACCCTCGATGTGAGTGCTCTTACGAAGTTGACTTTTTTGAATTGCTCCTCAAATTCCCTAACCTCCCTCGATGTGAGTGCTCTTACGGAGTTGACTACTTTGTGGTGCAACGATAATTCCCTAACCTCCCTCGGTGTGAGTGCGCTTACGAATTTGACCGATTTGAATTGCGACGACAATTCCCTAACCTCCCTCGATGTGAGAGCTCTTACGAATTTGACCACTTTGAGTTGCGACTCCAACTCACTAACTACCCTCGATGTGAGTACACTTGCTAAGTTGACTACTTTGTATTGCGCTTCCAACAGACTAACCGCTCTCGATGTGAGCGCTCTTACTAATTTGGTCGATTTGCATTGTGGCGAAAACTCGTTAACCATCCTCGATGTGAGTACTCTTATTAATTTGACTTATTTGTGGTGCAACGACAACAGTCTAACCACTCTCGATGTGAGTGCCCTTACTAAGTTGGATGATTTGAGGTGCCAATATAACTATTTCATCACAATGTTTATGTATACAACTCCGTCAATATTTTATTACAATAGATGGGGCGATTATGACGAAACTTTATACACCGAGCCGACTTATATGTATGGCTACCAATACCCCCAATTTATCTATGTGCAGTAGTCGCCAAATGTAGCCCCAAACGCGTGTCAACGATAAATAAACACAATTATTGTCTCGATTCAATATTTTAAAGTTTCGTTAAAAAGTTGCAAAAAATTTGGAGAAGGCGAACTTTTGCACTACCTTTGCCCCCAGAAGGAAAAGTAAAGAAATCGTAGGTTCGATACGCGAGCTTACATAAGAAGATGAAAAGATGACAAAATTTGAGAAGAAGGTTGCGCTAGTAGCGCACGACAACATGAAGATGGATTTGGCGGAATGGGTAGCATGGAACGCTCCAGTGCTCACTAACCACTCGCTAGTGTGTACGGGAACAACGGGAAAGATGGTTGAAAAAACTATTGTCAACTACCACATCGACGACAAGCACAAGATGGGAACACCAAATGCCCCTATCGCACCGCTTGATATTACTCTTCTAAAATCGGGACCACTTGGTGGCGACCAACAACTAGGATCGATGATTGCGGATAATCAAATCTCGGCACTCATATTCTTTTGGGATCCAATGGCGGCACAACCACACGATGTGGATGTTAAGGCGCTCATGAGATTGGCGACATTGTATAATGTTCCAACAGCGTTTAACCGTTCGTCGGCAGACTACATTATCTCTTCGCCCCTGTTCACGAATGACTATGTGCCCGAGGTGAAGGATTATAAGGCTTACATCGAGCGTTCTATCAAGTAAATAGAGACACCCCTATATTAAGACTCAGCTTAGACGGCTGGGTCTTTTTTTTTGATAAGGCAGCTCCGCAAAAGATGCACAAGGTAGCTCCGCGGGGAGCACCCCGCCCGACGGAGTCAGTCCAGCCTCTAACCAGCCTCTAACGCCCTCCCCTCCTAAAAAAGCACTTTTGCTTTAGCTAAAGTGCGCAGGAGGGCGACAAATCGAAGATTTGTAACAACCAAAACAAACTCCATTTTTTTTCGGTATAATATTTGCTCTACACCTCGGTAAAATAATAGATCAATCTAAATACCTGGATATGCGTAGTTACAAATCTTCGATTTGTCGCCCTCCTGCGCACTTTAGCTAAAGCGAAAGTGCTTTTTTTAGGAGGGGAGGGCGAGTGAGGGGACTGACTCCGTCGGGCGGGGTGCTCCCCGCGGAGCTACCTTATAGGGCATAGGGTGTTTGGGTTGATATAAAGCATTTGCCATATGGAAAAATTTAAACTCTCACTCTACGCCATAGCACTCCTTGTAGCTATCGCATGTCACCACAGATCATCAAAAAAGCCTCTTCCGCCCCTAAGTGTCGAAGTCGCAACCGCTAAGTCGCAATCCATATATGACCAAATCGAGGTGGCATCGCAAATCGAAAGCCTCTACGAAACAACTATCCAACCCCGCGTAGATGGTTTCCTAGACTCAATAGCATACTCCCCAGGCATGCCCATAAAGCGCGGAGAGCTACTCTTTGTCATCAACCCCGACTCCTACAACATCGCCCTCCTAGCCCAACAAGCAAACCTCGAATCGGCTGTGGCACAAGAGATTCTAGCCCACAACAACTACCAACGCGCCCTCCCCCTAGCTCAAATAGATGCCATCAGCAAAAGCGACCTCGATCAATACACCGCCACCCACAACGCCGCAATGGCAACAGTAAAATCGGCAAACGAGGCTCTCGCCAACGCCGAACTAAACCTCAGCTACACACGCATAACATCGCCCATAGATGGAATTGTGGCGGAGAGCTCAGCCAAAGTGGGCGACTATGTAGGGCTCGCAACGGAGTTTTCGACCCTCACAACAATCTCGTATATCGATAGCGTGGAGGTCGAAATCCCAATCCCCACAGCTATATATATGCAACACCTCCCCTCAAAGCAAAGTAACTCCTACGACAATTTATTATTATTATCAAACATAGAACTAACACTCTCGGGAGGTGAACACTACCCCTACCTAGGCGAATATGACTACACCCTAAAGAGCACCCCATCCTCATCGTCGAGTGTGGTTATAATGGCTAAGTTTCCCAACCCCGAAGCTCGCCTAAAGCCAGGTATGTTTGCACGCGTCAAAGCTAACATAGGCTCCGCGAATGAACGCGTCATAGTTCCGCAAAGCGCTGTGAGCCAAAACCAAGGGGTAAATTCGGTGTGGATAATGCGTCCCGACTCAACCGTAGAGTTCCGCCAAGTGACCCTAGGCAACACCACCGCCCAAGGGTGGGTCATCCAAGATGGAGTCTCTTCGGGCGAAGATGTGCTACTCACAGGGCAACTCAAGGTGCACAATGGCGCAAAGGTTATACCCTCAAAAAAGTAGATGACCATGGGCAAATTCTTTATCTCCAAACCGATCTTCGCAATCTCCATAGCGATAGTCCTAGTGTTGCTAGGCATGATCTCGATCTCGAACCTCTCGATCGAACAATACCCCGACATCACACCCCCCGTTGTGGAGGTCACCGCAATATACGATGGTGCCGATGCCGAGACAGTCAACAACACCGTGGCAACCCCCATAGCTCAAAGTGTGATGGGTGTGAGCAACCTCCTTTATATGCAAACCACCTCTGCCAACGATGGAACCATGACCCTCCAAGCGCTGTTTGAGATCGGCACCGACCCCGATATGGATGCTATCCTCACCCAAAATCAACTCTCCACCGCCACTTCGTCACTGCCCGTGAGTGTTACAGAGCAGGGTATCGAGACTCAAAAGACGATGCCTAACTTTCTGATGATCTATGCGTTGTATGGCGATGGTAGGTACGATGGCGAATTTTTGACCAACTACGCCTATATCAATCTTCAAAACGAACTGCTCAAAATTTCGGGCGTGAGCAAGGTCGATATTATGGGCGCTGGAGAGTATGCAATGCGTGTGTGGGTCGACCCCGAACGGGTGAAATATTACGACCTCTCGTTGAGCCAAATCACCTCAGCAATCGAGGTGCAGGGGGGTGTATATCCAGCAGGAAAGTTCGGAAGTGAACCCAATGCCAACTCTCCCACATTTACATATACCGTCACCCTCCCACCCCAAATCAAGACCGCCGAGGAGTTCGGCAATATTATTATTATCACCAGAGACCAAACAGGCGAAGTGGTGCGTCTTCGTGATCTTGCGACAATTGAGTTTGGTAGTGAAACCTATGATGTGATCTCGATGTGTGGCGACTCACCCTCGGCGATGATTATGATCTACCAAACCCCTGGGAGCAACGCCATAGATGTGGGCAATGAGGTGAAAAGAGCGATCGCAAAGCTCACTCGACGACTGCCCGATGGGGTGGAGTTCGCTACGGTAATCGACACTACGCAGAGTGTGATGGCTGGAATAGAGGATATTTTCAAGACTCTGCTTATAGCCCTTGCGCTTGTGATATTTATCATCTATCTATTTTTGCAGAGCATAAGAGCAACGATTATCCCCCTTATTGCGATCCCCGTGTCGCTCGTCGGAGCATTTATTCTGTTCCCTGTGATGGGATTCTCGATCAATATAATCTCGCTGTTGGGGCTTGTGTTGGCTATAGGCTTGGTGGTCGACGATGCGATTGTGGTTGTGGAGGCGGTGCAGGTAAATATCGCTAAGGGGTTGCCTCCCAAACGTGCGGCGGAGGAGGCTATGCGGAGCGTGACATCGCCTATTGTCGCTACGACGATTGTGCTGTTGGCGGTATTTGTCCCTGTGTCGCTCATCGGAGGGGTTAGTGGTGAGCTGTTCGAACAATTCGCCGCTATTATATCGTTGTCGGTTGTGATCTCGGCATTCAATGCCCTTACCCTCTCGCCTGCTTTGAGTGCTATGTTGTTGTGCTCCGAGGAGCCTCGCACCAAAGGGTTCTTCGGGTGGTTTAATCGCACCTTTGGTCGCTCTATGGAGGGGTATTCCTCTACTATTCAGCGGATTGTTGGTAAGGGTGTGCGTACAGCGATATTCTTGGGCGTGGTGATCGTGGCAATTGTCGTGTTGTGGCGCGCATTGCCTGGTGGATTCCTCCCCGAAGAGGATCAAGGGTATGTTATGGTGATGGTCAAAACCAACGAGAATACAGCCCTAGGGCGCACCAACGAGACTATGGCACAGATCGACGAGGTGATTAAACAACTCCCCGAAGTTGATCTCACCTGCTATGCGTCGGGATTCAATATGATTGCAGGGGTTGCATCCACCTCCAATGGTGTGATCTTCGTGAAGTTGGTCGATTACTCCGACCGCAACAAGAGCGCCTCACAAATCGCCGATGAGCTTAATGGTGAACTATATATGGGTGTTAGTAGTGCCCAAAGCTACGCCTTTATACCCCCTGCAATCCCTGGTTTGGGACTTGTGTCGGGTGTCACTTTAGAGGTTCAAGACCTCGAGGGGCGTGGCGAAGAGTATCTATTTGCACAGACCGAGGCTCTGATGGATACCCTGCGCAGATCCCCCAAAATAAGCTCCGTAACAACCCAATATAGCCACGGAGTGCCCCAACGCGAATTGGTTGTCGACATAGATCACGCAATGAATCTAGGGGTTGACCTAGGGCAACTATACACCGAACTGGGGGCATACTTGGGAAGTGCCTATATCAACAACTTCAACCGCTTTGGTCGATTGTATCAAGTATATATCCAAGCATCGCCCGAGTTTAGGGAAGATAGTCGTGCGTTGGAGAATTTCTATATTCAGTCGCGCAGTGGAGAGCAAATCCCCGTCTCTTCGTTTGTGAGTGTGAGGGATGTCACGGGGGTGGAATATGTGTCGCAATTCAACCTCTATCGTTCTATATCACTTACGGTTATGCCATCTGCCAAAGCCTCAAGCACCGATGTTATGAACGCCATAACATCCATTGCCGATGGATCCCTTCCCCCCGATATAGCCATCGCGTGGAGTGGCGTGTCGTTCCAACAAGCGGAGGCATCGAAGAGTGGGAATTTGATATATGTGGTGATCTTGTGCTTTGTATTCTTGGTGCTCTCGGCGTTGTACAATTCGTGGAGCTTGCCACTGTCGATCCTCTTTAGTGTGCCGATAGCAGTTCTCGGAGCTTTGGCGTTTGCTTATGGTGCACATCTGCTCAATGCGTTGTATGTCAACGATGTATATATGCAAATCTCTATTATTATTATTATCGCCCTGTCGGCTAAGAATGCTATATTGGTGGTGGAGTATGCAAATCAGATGTTCTTCGAGGAGCGAATGACCCTGCGTGATTCTGCTATCACAGCGGCGCGACTTCGTGTGCGTCCTATCCTAATGACCGCCTTTGCCTTTGTGTTGGGTGTCATGCCGTTGGTCTTTGCATCGGGGGTATATGCTACGGCTCGTAATATAATAGGTGTGGCACTTGTCGGAGGAATGGGTGTGGCGACAATTTTTGGAATATTTTTGTACCCCACGCTATATTATGTGGTGGCTCGTGTGGCGAAGTTCGACGCTCTGCGCGAAAAAATGGATCGCGACGAAATGGATCGCGAAAAAATGGATCAAGATAAAATGGATCAAGATAAAATTGATAAGGAGGAGGCTCTATGAAGAAGATAATCTATACAGTGCTACTTGCACTATTTACAAACTGTTCACCACTCTTGGAGCGCCCCGAAGTGGTGATGCCCGAGTGGTATAGATATGGCGAAGATTTCTCGTCGGATAGCCTCTCGATTGATTTGAGGTGGTGGGAACGATTTGGCGACACAACTATAAATCGGGTGGTTGAACAGGCTTTATACTACAATCGAGATCTTCGTGCGTCGCTTGCCAAGGTCGATGCCTCACGCGAATATATCGCAGTTGCCAAGGCGGAGTTTTTGCCATCCATATATTTAAGTGCCGAAGCGGAGCTCTACAAAATAAATGGGGTCGAAACCAAGGAGCTGAGCACCACACCAACCCTCGAATGGGAGTTGTCTCTGTTCGGAAAACTCCGCTACACCAAAGCGGATGCTGTGGCGGAATATCTGTCACAAGAGTGGGGCTATCGTGCCGCAGTGCTGTCGTTGAGTTCCGAAGTTGTCACCGCACTATTTACCTTGGCTCAATACCAAGAGAGCTACCAAATTGCCGAGCGTAGCTATGAACTCCGCGTCAAAGCCACCGCCCTTGTCGACTCCCTGCACCGCTATGGCATGAGCAACGGAATTGCCTTGGAACAAGCCCGAAGCATGGTCTATAGCGCACGTAGCGAGATGGCTAAATATAGACGAGCTATGGAGCAAGCATCCCTAGCGCTGAACCTGTTGATGGGCACCTCGTTGTCGCAAACAGTTGAGTTGCACACCTTTACTATGCCTCCCGATATACCTATTGGTTTACCCTCGGAGTTGTTGGAACGCAGACCCGATGTGATGGAGAGCTTGTATGCTATGGAGTCTGCCGCTATGAAGGTGGGCATCGCTCGTGCCGAAAGATTCCCCTCCATAACTCTCACCGCCGATGGAGGTCTTGTCACAGAAACGCTCACCGATCTATCCTCTGCCAAACCTTTTGGATGGTCTCTTCTGGGGAGTGTCACGCAACCGATATTTAACTTCGGCAAGCTCAAACGCAATGAACGTATGGCATACCAAAACTACGTTGCCTCGATGAATAGCTATGAGCAAGCGACTCTCTCGGCGCTCAACGATGTGGAGCGTGCACTCGTTGCAATCGCCACATATCGAGATGAGCTCCTTGCCTCGCGCTCAACAATGGTTGCCAATGCTAAGATCTCGCTCACCACCACAGCATTGTACCGTAGTGGCATGGGCGATTACCTGAGTGTTGTGGATGCTGAACGCGACCTCTACTCGTCACAAATAGAATACGCAGAACTCCGCACACAACAATATATTAACTACATAACATTGATAAAAGCCCTAGGAGGAGGCTATTAAGGTATTATATAAGGCAGCTCTGCGGGGAGCACCCCGCCCGACGGAGTCAGTCCAGCCTCTAACCAGCCTCTAACGCCCTCCCCTCCTAAAAAAGCACTTTTGGAACAAAAGTGCGCAGGAGGGCGACAAATCGAAGATTTGTAACAACCCAACACTGACCCCAATGTTTCAGCAAGTTGCAAATCTCCGATTTGCCGCCCTCCTGCGCACTTTTATGCTAAAAGTGCTTTTTTAGGAGGGGAGGGCGAGTGAGGGGACTGACTCCGTCGGGCGGGGTGCTCCCCGCGGAGCTACCTTATAGCTACCCTAGTGGCTCGAACAACTCCTCGCACTTCTCTACAACCTCCTCGACCTCAGCCGAAAGTGGGAAGATATGCGACGGCTTAAGCATCCAAATCTCACGCTTCGAACGCAATAGCTCCTCGCCTCCACCCGTGATATTAAGCATCACAGTAGCCGACTTATCAATCTTACCATCCGCCACAGCCTTGATAAGTGTCGCCACAGCAACACCTGGCGCAGAGTAAATATCTATACCCTCCAACTTTTTGAATAGCTCCTTAGCCTTGCGCTCCTGAGGGTTCGTAGCGACTAAAACCTCACCATTTGTCGCCTTGAGGGCATCGTACAATCCACCCACAATTCCATATGGAGGTTTGCGATTCGACAACACCTTAGCATCGATGATCTCCACATCCCTACGAGCCTTATCATCATCATATGGCAACATCTCGCGCGAATCAACCCTCCACGCGTCAAACATCGGAACAAACGGTGCATTTTGCGACACCATAAGTTTCATGGTGTTCGATCCAAAGCGACCATCCTCAATTAAGCGCATATTCGCCTCCCACGCTGCAATGGCCCCCGTTCCGCTACCTACAGCTTGGAAATAGTAATCGGGAATACGACCAATAGTTGTTGTTGCAGAGAGCATTGTGCACGCCATACCATCGCGTCGAGCGACATTCTTAGCGCCACCCTCGGGGTAGAACATCGACGATTTAAGCGCCATATTTCCCAAGTGAATAGCATCGAAATAGTCTCCTCCCTTCTCGCAAGCAACCAACTTAACACATGGATTAAGCGGAGCATCGAACCACAAAGCATTCAAATTATCGGCAGGAACGGTGAGCAAAAGTTTTATATTATTATCAGAACAAACCTTCGCAAAGGCACGCGCCGTGTTTCCAGCCGATGACACAACCAAGATCCTATCCTCATTCACACTAGCCCTAGCACAAACGCTATACGCCTCAGTCTCCTTGAACGAACAGGTCGACATCTCGGCACCAATTGCAGGGTAATAACCACTAAATGTGATATATAGATTCTCCAAACCTAGGTGCTCCGCCAATCCCTTGCTCTTATATGTAACGGGAGCCGACGACCCCTCAAGCATACGATTTATGGGCAACCAATCGGCGAATTTATATAATCCATACTCATCACCCTTGACCGTGATCTGCTTGTTGGCATACTTTGCACGTATAAGCGAAGGTGTCTTACACTGCTTATCTTCTATTGTCCACCCCGCGTCGTCAAACTCACGACCTGTGGCTACACACTCCAGCGTGTACTCTGTTGCTTTGAAATCTTCCATTATATTCTGTTTTTTTTTATTATTATCATTATTATGACTGAGACATTCAACTACGACATCCTGTTTCGGTAATCCTCATACCCAAACTCTCGCACTACATCCACCTCGCCCGACTCTCTGCGGATTGCAATTGCAGGGTGCGACACCCCATTAAACATCGTGGTTTTGACCATCGTGTAGTGGATCATATCCTCAAACGTGATTATGCTCCCCACTTCGGGTTCCTGCTCGAATATCCACTCGCCCATAAAATCACCTGCCAAACAACTATTACCCCCCAGTCGCCAACCTCGCTCACCCTCCTGGGCTTCGCGTGCGCCAACAATCGCTGGCATATATGGCATCTCTAGGCAGTCGGGCATGTGGCATGCAAACGACACATTAAGCATCGCGGTTTTCGCCCCCTCGTTGCAAACTATATCTTCGACACGTGCCACTAACTCCCCTGTGCGCCAAGTGAATGCACTGCCTGGTTCGAGGATTAGTCTAAGGTGTGGATATTTTGATTTAAACGCTTTGAGTATCTCGATCAACTCCTCGGTGTTATAATCCTTATGAGTCATCAAGTGCCCACCCCCCATATTTAACCATTTGAGTCGGGGAAGTAGATGTCCAAAGTGTTGCTCGACAGCCTCCAACGCCAACTTCAAGTGATGCGAACGTGATTCGCACAACACATGAAAATGGATCCCCTCCACCCCTTCGGGTAGCTCCCTAAGCTCCTCGGGCGGAATGCCAAGGCGTGACCCTGCAACGCATGGATTATAAAGATCTGTTTCGACTGGCGAATAGCGAGGATTAACCCTCACACCACACGATACTCCTTTGGCTAAAGCCTTGCCTTTGAAACGATTAAATTGCGTGAGAGAGTTAAATGTAATATGACTACTAAGCTCCAAAATCTCGTCGATCTCCTCATCGGTATATACTGGAGCATAGGTGTGCGACCTTTCGCCATACTCCTCATAGACCAACCTAGCCTCCGAAAGAGAACTCGCTGTGGCACCATCCGAATGGTGGGCAATGGTGGGGAATATACTCCACATAGCACACGCTTTGAGCGCCACGATCACCTCGGCTCCGCTTTGGGAGCGAACGCGGTCTATCGTGCGAAGATTCTCCATAAGTGCCACTTCATAAACTATATATGCAGGCACTGGGTGCGACTTTAGATTTTTCATTGAACTTATACATTTTGCAATATTGAGAGACAAAGATAATATCTTTTGGCGAATAATTAAGAATTGAGTGGTACAATTTTAAAAATTAGGTATTTATGCCCAATTATAATTATAATTATATATAGGTGTGTGGATTTAATATTTTGCACATCCAAAGAATTGTTATACCTTTGTGGCTCAATAAAATTAATTAATTATGAGTGATATTTTAGTGTGCCCTGCGTGCGGTGGCGAGAATGGATATTTTGACGGAAGTTTGAATAACTGTGCCGATTGTGGGTACGAATGGAGCGCCGAGGCGGTGAGCGAAGAGAGTGCAAAAACTCCACGCGATAGCAACGGAGCGGAGCTTGCGGATGGTGACTCGGTGACTGTAATTAAGGATCTTAAGGTGAAGGGTTCGTCGATGGTCATCAAGCGCGGAACAAAGGTTAAGAGTATTAAACTAACCGATAATCCCGAAGAGGTTGATTGCCGAATCGAGGGGTCGGGAATTGTATTGAAGACATGTTTTTTAAAGAAGTAAAGAGGGCGAAATTGCGCATTGCTGTGGCGCTTGTTGCTTTGTCGGCAACCTCTATTATATATAGTGTCGCTTCGGGCGTAGAGGCAAATTCGCAGGCAGGCATGGAACCGATGCTATCGGCGGATGATAATTATATGCAAATAACCCCATCGGAGGTTGGTGTACGTATCGCTCCACTGCCCAAAGAGTTAGATTTTGCAGGCGAGAAGGTGCCCATAGAGTTGCCATATGTGAGGGAGGCTATCGAACGTGAGATGCTCACAACATCGTGTATGCACACCTCGACAACACTTTCTTTGCGCCGTACAACTCGATATTTTCCGATTATTGAGCCAATTCTTAAAAAGAATAACATCCCCGAAGATTTTAAATACCTGTGTGTTACGGAGAGTGGACTCAACCCCAATGCTGTGTCGCCAGCCAAAGCGTGCGGTTTGTGGCAATTTGTCGCTTCGGCGGCAAAGGATTATGGGGTCGAAACGGGAGACAATGTAGATCTGAGGTATAATATCGAGATCGCAACACAAGCGGCGTGCGATTATCTGAATGAGGCGTACAAAAGATTTGGAAGTTGGACACTCGCCGCCGCATCGTATAATGCAGGTCAAGCAGGGGTGTCGCGTAGAATGAAGACCCAAGGGGTTGACGATTATTGGGATCTATATTTGCCCGAAGAGACAATGAGATATGTGCCAAGGATTCTGAGTTTTAAGCTGATGATCCCAGAGCCCGAGAAGTATGGATTCTTGCTCAAAAAATCAGATTATTTCCCAACTTTCGAGAACTACACCGAAGTGCAGATTGCCGAAAAGAATATCGATTGGTGCGAATTTGCAACGCGTCATAACACAAATTATAGACAATTAAGGATTTTAAATCCTTGGATTAGAAGTTATAGCTACGCCAATGCAACGGGCAAAAGCTATACGGTAAAGGTTCCTAACGCAGATTTTAAGAAGTTGGGATATTAATATAGGTAGATGGTAATATAGGTAGATGGTATCAGTAGATTCACTAGCCGTAGAGTTTGGCGGCACAACCCTTTTTAAGGATATATCGTTCGTTGTGAACGACAAGGAGCGCATTGCGCTGATGGGAAAGAATGGAGCGGGAAAGTCGACAATGCTCAAAATCATCGCTGGTGAGAAGATCCCCACGCGAGGAAGAGTCACCGTGAACGATGGAGGTAAAATCGGCTATTTGCCACAACACTTGATGGTCGACGATGGACGCACAGTTTTCGAGGAGACCTCAATGGCTTTTGCACACCTCTTCGAGATGGAGCGCGAGATCGAGGCACTCAACGAACAGTTGACCGTGCGCACCGACTACGAGAGCGACGAATATATGGCAATCATCGAGAAGGTGACCGCAATGTCCGAAAAGTTTTACGACATTGACCTCACTAACTACGAAGAGGATGTCGAGAAGGCGTTGCTTGGCTTGGGATTTTTGAGGAGTGATTTTGATCGTCAAACAACGGAGTTTAGTGGCGGATGGCGTATGCGAATCGAGCTTGCGAAGATTATCCTCCAAAAACCGACATTATTATTATTGGATGAGCCGACGAACCACCTCGACATTGAGTCGATCGAATGGTTGGAGGATTTTATTATCAATAATGCCAACTCTGTTATGGTGATCTCGCACGATAAGGCGTTTGTCGACAATATAACAACGCGCACGATCGAGATTACAATGGGGCGTATATATGACTATAAGGTCAACTACTCCAAATACCTGGAGTTACGTGCCGAGCGCCGTGTGCAACAACTCGCCGCTTACGAAAACCAACAACGTATAATTGCTGATAATCAAGATTTTATCGACAGGTTTAAGGGTACTTACTCCAAAACATCACAAGTGCAATCGCGCGTGCGTATGCTCGAAAAGTTGGAGCGTGTGGAGGTCGACGACGAAGATACATCGTCACTAAACCTCCGCTTTCCACCCTCACCTCGTTCGGGCGCTTACCCTGTGATTACACACGATATGGGCAAGAGCTATGGCGATCACAAAGTCTTTGCGGATGCTTCGATCACAATCGCGCGTGGCGACAAAGTGGCATTCGTGGGCAAGAATGGAGAGGGTAAATCGACGATGGTCAAAGCGATTATGAGGCAGATAGATTTTGAGGGTGAATTGGCTCTAGGTCACAACCTTAAGATCGGATACTTCGCCCAAAATGAGGCATCACTAATAGATGAAAATATCACCGTATTCAAGACCATAGATGATGTTGCGGTGGGGGATATTCGCACCAAGATCCGCGATATTTTGGGAGCCTTTATGTTTGGCAAGGATGATATTGATAAATATGTGAAGGTGTTGTCGGGAGGAGAACGTACGCGTCTTGCGATGATTAAGTTGTTGTTGGCACCCGTTAATCTTCTGATCCTCGATGAGCCCACTAACCACCTCGACCTCAAGACAAAGGATGTACTAAAGGAGGCGTTGAAGAACTTCGATGGCACACTGATCTTAGTTTCGCACGACCGTGACTTCCTCAATGGATTGGTCGATAAGGTCTATGAATTTTCGAAGGGTAGGGTAGTTGAGCACCTAGGTGGAATATATGACTTCTTGCAGAGTAAAAAGATCGACAACCTCCGCGAGATAGAGCGTAAGTAAGATCTAAAAAACTAGAGTGGCGCGTATCTCTACGTTACCACTCTAGCATAGGAAAACCTATAAATACAACGTCAAAGCATATTATACATTACGTATAAAAACTTACGGCAAAGGTATGGTTCGGAGGTTAAAGAGTTATATGCCATAAGTTAAGATTATATTGAAGGGAGGTTATAATAGTGTTAAAATTTTAGTTTTGTAGCAATAATAACGATAATAATATAATATAAAAGCGTAAATTTGCAGGGTGTAAACAAATTAAACACTTATCATGGATAATTACAGAATTTTGGTCGTAGATGATGAAGAGTCGATCTGCGAGATTTTGCAACTCAATCTTCAAGCTGAGGGGTATGTAGTGGATGTGGCGTATAGCGCCGAAGAGGCATTGAAGTTGGATGTTAAGAGCTATTCGCTGTTGTTGCTCGATATTATGATGGGCGAGATGAGCGGATATAAGATGCTCCAAATTCTGCGAGAAAAACCCGAAACAAAAGATATTCCAGTGATATTCTGCACCGCAAAGGATACCAAAGATGAGACAATCACGGGGTTGAACTTAGGGGCGGATGATTATATCTCTAAGCCATTTTTGGCACGTGAGGTTGTGGCACGTGTGAAGAGTTTGTTGCGTCGTTCATACGCTAGACACGAACCTGTTCATGTGGATAGCACCGTTGAGTTTGAGACTCTTAAGATGGATCTAAATCGTAAGCAGTGTCAAATTGAGGGTAAAGATGTGCCGATGACCAAAAAGGAGTTCGAGATTTTGGCTCTGTTGCTTCAAAACAAGAATATGATCTTCTCGCGCCAAGATATTTTGAGCAAGGTGTGGGACGACGAAGTGGTGGTTGTAGATCGAACGATTGATGTCTTTATCACGCGTCTGCGCAAAAAGATTGGCGACTATGGCAAACACATTGTAACCCGTTTGGGGTATGGATATGGATTCTACGAATAGTAAAAAGGTTGATCGAAAAGAGATTGGGCAGGGGCAAATATTTGTTACCCTGCTAATCCTTTTATGGGGGTTGATCCTCACTTTCGTGGGGTATCAATATTCGCGCGAGAGACAATACAGGATCGAAATACTTGATTCTAGTCTTCAGCAACTCAACCTCCATTTGGCAGATGAGTTGGATGTTGTGGGGTCGCCCGAAGATCTCTATCTATTGAACGCAGAGCGATTTGAGGGGTTGCGAATAACTTTGATGGATACCTCGGGTTTGGTATTTTATGATTCGCACCACAAAGATGAGGAGGAGTGTTCGAAGATCGGGAATATCGAGATCCAAGATGCCCTGAAATCGGGACGGGGGTTTCGTATAAATGCCATCCCCGAGGGTGATAAATCGGATTATATCTACTCTGCCACATATTGCGATTCGTTGATTGTGCGTTCGGCATTGCCATATCATATGTCGATTTCGGAGGTGTTGAGTAGTGGTAATACATTTTTGTTTATTGCCATTATGATCTCGTCTTTGATCTCTATGATCGGATATATAACCTCTAAATTATACTCCAAACTCAAACAAACAACCATTGATTTGGATAGGGAACACACCCTCAAGGAGCGTGAGGAGCAGGAAAAAATTCGTATAAAAAGGCAACTTACCAATAATATTAATCATGAGCTTAAAACTCCGATATGTTCGATATTGGGTTATCTGGATATGATTATTAATAACCCTCATTTGACACAAGATCAAATAATTACATTTGTAGGAAAGAGCTACGACCAAGCCGAAAGACTCCGTCAACTGATGTCGGATTTGGCAACTATAACACGAATCGACGAAGCGAGCGAGATGATTGAGTGCGAGAGTGTGAATATAACACGTTTGGTCGAAGATATTATAGATGATGTATGTCCGCAAGCTGTGGCTCAATCTGTAGATGTTGTTAGTTCGTTGCCCGATGATGTTGTAATAGAGGGAAATAGTAGCTTGTTGTATTCGATATTTAGAAATTTGATCGACAACGCAATTGCATATTCAGGAGGGCGACGCGTGTGGATTGAGCTTATGAATGAAGATGCTGAAGGGTATGAATTTGTGGTGCGCGACAATGGAATTGGAATCGAAGCAAAACATTTAGATTATATTTTCGAGAGATTTTATAGGGTCGACAAGGGTCGCTCACGCAAAGTGGGGGGGACAGGTTTAGGTTTGTCGATAGTGAAGAATGGCGTGGTGTTTCACGGTGGAGTAATCTCTGCTCGCATAGCTCAACGCGGAGGTGCAGAGTTCTATTTTTCGATGAAGAAAAATAGATAGAGGTAGTTTAGCTGTGGTCTCAATGCAACAAAAAAGCAGATATGTAGAAAATAAAACTTAAAAAATTTTAAAAATAGATTTACTTTTAATACCTTTGCGTGTCATTTATATGGTTGCAAAGGTATTTTTCTTAAAACCACATATTATATCTGTATCTAAGAGATGAAAGCAAAATTTGATTTTCAACCTGCTCTTGTTGCATCGTTGAAGAACTACTCCAAAGAGAAGTTCATGAGCGATTTTATGGCAGGATTAATTGTAAGTGTTGTAGCTTTGCCACTAGCTATTGCATTTGGTATTGCATCGGGGGTGAGCCCCGAGAAGGGACTTATAACTGCTATTATTGGCGGTTTTACGGTTGCTTTGTTGGGTGGCACAAATGTGCAAATCGCAGGGCCTACGGGAGCCTTTATTGTGATAATTTATGGCATAATAGAAGAGTTTGGATTCGAGGGTTTGGTTGTTGCCACGGCAATGGCTGGAGTTGTATTGATGATTTTGGGCTTTTTGAAGATGGGAACGGTGATTAAATTTATCCCCTATCCAATCGTGGTGGGTTTTACGAGTGGTATCTCGATAACGATCTTCACCTCTCAAGTCAAAGATCTTCTGGGACTTACGGTGCCCAACCTCCCTTCGGAGTTTGTATATAAATGGGGAGCCTATTTCGATGCCTTTCCAACAGCAGATATATATACAGTCGGGGTGGGATTGCTCACGATTTTGACAATTATATTTACCCCTAAGGTTAGTAAAAAGGTACCAGGATCGTTGGTGGCTATAATCATAATGACGGTGGCGGTATATCTTCTGAAGAGTCAATTTGGAATAGATACGGTTCAAACTATTGGCGATAAATTCACAATCAATGCAGGTTTCCCCAAGCCACAATGGATCGGGTTTGACTTTAAGATGATAAACGAATTGTTGCCTTCGGCTGTAACTATAGCTCTGCTTTGTGCTATTGAGACTATCCTTTCGGCGATTGTTGCCGATGGAGTGACGGGTAGTAGCCACGATTCAAATATGGAACTTGTGGCACAAGGTGCGGCAAATCTATTTTCGCCAATATTTGGTGGAATACCTGTAACTGGAGCTGCTGCGCGTACACTTACCAATATTAATAATGGAGCCAAGACCCCTATTGCAGGTATTATTCATGCGATTGTGTTGTTGTTGATATTGTTGTTTCTTAGCCCCCTCACACGTTTGATACCTATGGCTTGTTTGGCTGGAGTGTTGGCTGTGGTGTCATATAATATGGCAGATATTAAGACCTTTAAATCGTTGCTTAAGGGCTCTAAGAGTGATGTTTCGGTGATGCTTGCAACATTCTTTTTGACGGTTATTTTCGATCTTACAATAGCTATCATGGTAGGTTTGTTGATGGCACTTGTGTTGTTTATGAAACGTATCGCTAATATAACGAAGGTTTCGGTGGCAATAGATAAATTGGAACTCAACAGCGAAGGTGATGTTGAGGCAGAAGAGGAGGTACTCTCGATTCCCGACGGAGTGGAGGTTTACGAGATTGATGGTCCATTCTTCTTTGGTGTTGCCAACAAATTTGATGTGGTGATGAATATGCTTGGTAATACCCCCAAAGTGCGAATTATACGTATGCGCAAAGTTCCATTTATGGATGGCACAGGTGTACACAACTTAGCTATGATGATCCGCTCGTCGAATAAGGTGGGTATCAAGATTATACTTTCGGGTGTTCGAGATGATGTTCGCAAAACTCTGCAAAGGGCTAAATTTAGCGAACTTATAAGCGATGAATATATCTGTTATGATATTCATGAAGCGTTGAAAATAGCTAAGGATCTATCTGTGTAGGGTGAAAAATAGTTAATTGTAGCTATAAGTTGCTACTTGTGGGTTAAAATATACCTACAAATGGTAATTGTACAATATATATAAACATACTACTTTTGTAGATGTAGAGATAGCCACTCTACATCGTAATTCAGATAATTGTGTTTGTTTATTTTTAGTAGATAAATTTGTTTTAAAAGCCATTAAATAGGTTTATCTCGTAAGTAAGATTATCGAAGATGAGTTATATAATATTATATAGCGAATCTTCGATAATTTTTCATTATCTTTGGTCTGAATAGTGAATATTTAGAATTTTTATTATGATTAATTATAAAATAGGAAAATATAACCCTTCGGATTCGATGAGCGACTTGATCTGCGACAACTATCCAATGTTGCTTGTGACGAGCAGATTTGGTATAGATCTAGGTTTTGGCGAAGACTCTATCGAGGAGACATGCGCTAAGAGTGGTGTGGATACATATACATTTTTGACGGTGGTAAATCTATTGATTGCATCGGAGAAGAGTATTATTAAGATAGATTTCTCTAAAATATCGTTGCGTATGTTGGTATCATATCTACACAATTCGCACTCATATTTTTTGGAGTATAGACTCCCACGCATTCGCCAAGAGTTGATCGACGCACTCGATAAGCAGAGCGATGTTTCGATTGTGATATTGAACTATTTTGATGAATATGTGGCGGAGGTACATAAACATATGATGTATGAGGAGAATACTCTGTTTCCATATATCGTCGATGTGATAAGTGGTTCGTCGACGGGGCTATATAGTATTGACTTTTTTAGTAAACATCACGACAAAGTAGAGGCAAAACTATCGGAGTTGAAGAGTATCATTATAAAATATTATCCGACCAAGAGCACAAACGATTTGAATAATGTTTTGTATGATATTTTCGCGTGCGAAAGAGATCTTGCATCGCACAATAATATAGAGGATTATTTGTTGGTGCCCACAATGAAGTATATCGAAAGCTCAAAGTAGAGAGGAATAAATATGTCAAAGCGGATTCACATAATAGTAGCAGAGTCATCCACAATAATACGTTGTGGAGTGGTTACCCTCTTGCAGCGTGCGACAAACTTGGAGAGTGATGTCGCAGAGGTAGGTGATGTAGCAAATATTTCGTTGCTAACTAAAAATCAAAAACCAGATTTGTTGATAGTAAACCCAGTGCAATTAGGAAGTTTCTCGCCGTCAACTCTTCGTTCGGAGTTGGGAAATGAGTCGCTTCGTATTGTTGCGCTTCAAAGTTCGTTTGCCGACCAAACGCTTCTTCAGGGTTATGACGATGTAATCTCGATATATGATAGTGCCGATTCGATTACCGAAAAGATTGTCGCTACGATTAAATTGGATGACTCGGAATCGGATACCAAGAAGGAGTTGAGTGTGCGCGAACGCGAAATTATAGTGTGTGTTGTTAAGGGTATGACCAATAAACAGATAGCCGACGCATTATGTTTGTCGACACACACAATTATTGCCCACAGACGCAATATCGCGAGCAAACTTCAAATTCATAGTCCATCGGGATTGACGATTTATGCCATAGTAAATAAGCTAGTCGACATAGGGGATATTAAAAATAGTATCTCATCAAACAAAGGTATAGAGTAGATTTATGCTCTATACCTTTCGTTTGATTTGTAAATCTTCGATTTGCCACCCTCCTGCGCACTTTAGCTGAAGCGAAAGTGCTTTTTTAGGAGGGGAGGGCGCAAGAGGCTGGTCTGACTCCGTCGGGCGGGGTGCTCCCCGCGGAGCTGAAATAGCTAGTTTGATCCAGATATTTTCTCCGAAACACAATCTTAAGATATTGTTCACATATCTTTAACACCCACTACACAACATTGTAATATAGAATCCTCAACTTTGCAGAGTCAAAGTACACAGGAAAAATACAATGTTGATGAAAAATTTTAAACGCTTAGTTTTTGCAATTCTAGCTATTGCAGCTACCACATCGGTAAGTGCTGCGTCACTCAAAGGAAAGGTTATCGACAAGTCGACGAACGAACCCCTAATTGGTGCAACCATTATGGTTAAAGGTACCACAAAAGGAGTTACGACCGACATTGATGGAAGTTTCGAGATTGATCTCGATCGCAAACCACAAACTCTCTCAATTGCCTACATATCTTATACAACTCAAGAGGTCGCTGTCGAAGGTAAGAGTAAGCATGATGATATGATGATCCATTTGGAGTCTGATTCGCAACAAATAGACGCGGTGAAGGTTACAGCTCGTATAAATCGTGAAAGTGAATTTGCTGCTATTGCCGATCAAAAAAACTCACTCTTCGCAACCCAAGTAGTAGGTGTCAAGGAGCTATCTCGCAAAGGTGTTGGCGATGCTCAAGGTGCGGTGATGAAGGTTTCGGGAATCTCGAAGCAAGAGGGTGTTAAGAATGTATTTGTTCGCGGTTTGGGTGATCGTTATAACTCAACCACTCTCAATGGACTTCCAATCCCATCGGAGGATCCAGAGTATAAAAATATCTCGCTGGACTTCTTCTCGACAGATATTATCCAAAGCGTAATAGTGAATAAGGCATTCTATGCCCCAGGATCGTCGGATGTAGGTGGTGCGAATATCAACATCACATCTAAGCAACTATCTGGCGACAAGGCTCTTGCGGTATCTGTATCGGGTGGAATCAACACCCAAACAATAGGGGCGGATGTAGTTAAGATGGATGGAGTGAATGCCTTTGGTTTCGCTGGTAATACGCAACCATCTAACGCAGGGGGCGATTATGACTTCGCAAATAAATTGTCTACTTCGCCAGTTGGAGCAAAGTTCGATCGTAGCTTCGGAATCTCGGGCGGAAAGCGCTTTGAGGTTGGTGGTAATCCACTTACATTCTATGCTGTTGCCTCTTATGACCGTAGCACATCTTTCACCGAAGAGGTTAACCGCAGCTCATCGACAACAAATACATTGTTCAGCGATCAAGATGGAGCAATCTCAGAGCTAAGCACAAGTTATTTGGGACTCGCTAATGTAAACTATTCAATTGGCACTAAGCACTCTATCGACTACAACTTTATGTATGTTCACTCAAATGTTCAATCGGTGAGCCTATACAATGGTATGAATGTAAACTATAGCGATTGGGGTGGATACGACACCGAAATGGGAGCTGTTCTTCGTCAACAAACCAACGATAACTCGATGTATATCAACCAACTTATATCGAAGTGGACGCTTACAGATCGTATGAATTTGGAGGCAACCGCATCATATAACTCAATTGTGGGTTTGGAGCCAGATAGACGTATCAATAGCTATGGAATGGAGGATGATGGAACATACTCTCAAGCAAATGCCGATGGCGACAACCAACGTTTCTACTCAGATCTAAAGGAGCACGATATAAATACACAAGTGGCGGCAATCTACTCATTGAGTCGCGATATAGAGAATAAATCGGCACTTAAGTTTGGTTATTCAGGTCGTTTTGTCGACAATGAGTTTAACGCAATTCAATATAACCACACTATCATATCGAAGAATCCAGTATCGAGTTACACAGATTTGAAGTTGGATGATTATTTCAATGCCGATGGTTTGGTAAATGGCAACTTCTATATTGGTACTACAAATAACTACTATGAGGTGTCGAAGAGTATTCACTCTGTGTATGGCGATTTGACATACCAAATATCTGATAAATTGATGGCTAACCTAGGCGTTAAATATGATGTTGTCGATATTGATGTGGTGGCGGATTTGAATGGTAGCCCAGCATTTGGAGGAGTCGAGGATAGCTACTTCTTGCCAAGTTTGAACCTTCGTTATTCGGCAAACGAGAAACACTCTATGCGTTTGAGCGCAAGCAAGACATACACATTGCCACAATCGAAGGAGCTCTCGCCATACCAATATATCGGAGCAAGTTTCAATAGCCAAGGTAATCTAGATCTTCAAGTCTCGGATAACTACAACCTCGATTTGAAGTGGGATTGGTATATCTCAAATGGAGAGTTGTTCTCGGTTACGGGATTCTACAAATATATCGCAAATCCAATTGCACGTATCACGATCAACTCGGCAGGTAACTTCCTTTCGTACGAGAATATTTCGGACAAAGCGATCGCTGCTGGTGTCGAGATCGAGTTCCGCAAGAACCTATACGCAAAAGAGTTGGGAGAGGGCAAGAGCAATAAGCTATCGTTTGGTTTGAATGGTTCATACATCTATACAAATGTTGAGATCTACGAAAACCTAGCACCAGCCCAAGAGAGCACACAATTGGAGGGTGCCGCACCAATCATCGCCAATGCCGACTTGTCATTCACGATGAATCGAGGAGCGAGAACCTTCACCAACACTGTGGTATTCAACTATGTGAGCGATAAGATCTACAGCACAGGAACAAACGGTTATAAGAATACAATCGAGAGCGATGTGCCAACCCTAGATTTCGTATCGTCGGCAAAGTTAAACGACAAACTCTCACTCACTCTAAAGGCTAATAACCTACTCAACCCTGAGTATATCTTGGAGCGTGAGTCAAAGACAAGTACAGATAAGATCGTCCTAAACAGCTATAAAAAGGGTATTGATGTGTCATTGGGACTATCATACACCTTTTAAGAAACAAGATAATTTACAAAATAAAATAATAACAAACACATTTAATTTTCTATTACAATGAAAAAGACATTTTTGAAATTGGCTTCTTACGCAGCAATGATCGCTGTAGCAGCTCTTTCTTTCACAGCATGTAGCGACGAAGAGTCTACATCTAACGACTTCTCTTTTGCGGAGGTTGATGGCGAGTACCACATGGCTGGTTATATCTCTGGCGATGTTACTTTGGATGCTTCGGCTACTTATCGTGTCACGGGTCCAGTTGTTGTGATGAACGGCGCGTCTCTTACAGTTCCTGCAGGTATGACAATCAAAGCAGAGCCAGAGTTCTCTAGCTATATCCTTGTTGCTCAAGGTGGTAAGATGTATGTTAACGGTACTGCTTCTGCTCCTGTAACTTTCACTTCAACTGATGGCGAGTCAAACTGGGGTGGTCTTGTAATCAATGGTTATGCTCCTATTTCGGGTGAGTTGTCATCGAACAACACTGCTGGAGCTGAGATCTCGACTAGCTACAAGTATGGTGGTACAAACGTATCGGATAACTCTGGATCGTACACATATATGATCCTCGACAAGACAGGTGCTAGTTCTAGTGCAAGTATCGAGCACAATGGTCTTACTTTGAATGGTGTAGGTAATGGTACAGTAATCGAGAATATATATGTACTTGCTACAGCTGACGATGGTGTTGAGTTCTTCGGTGGTTCTGTAAATGTAACAAACCTTTTGGTTGTTAACTCAGACGACGATATGTTCGACTTCACACAAGGTTATACAGGTACTTTGTCTAACTGCTACGGAATCTGGGAGGATGGATTCGTTTCGGTAGAGGGTGACCCACGTGGCGTTGAGGCTGATGGTAACTATGATGGTTTGGCTACAGATACAGATAAGAACCAATCTAACTTCACTATCGAGAATATGACAATCTGCGTTATGTCTACAGAGACTACAAACATCATGAACGATGCTATCAAGGTTCGTCGTGGCGCTACGGCAACTATCACAAACGCTCTTCTTTGTGGTGTTGGTCCAGTTAAGGATCTTATAGATATGGTAGATAGCAAGGGTGATGGAACCGAGGGTTCTTCAATCTCTTTGACATCTACATTGACAGGTGCAGTTAGCGGATCTCAGATCGTTATTTCGGAGGGTACATCATATAGCAATGTTGAGATTGTTTCGGGTAACACAGGTGCTGATGTATCTGCATTCGCTTGGACAGGTTACTCTTTTAACTAATATCTAGCTAACATCGGATAAAAATTTTAAATTTAAAACGCTCCATTTATGGGGCGTTTTTTTTGTTCATATATAACTTGTATCTATTATTTCTAGATAGCTTGTACGTATCTAGAGGGGTGATTTTGGTATTTTTTATATAAATAAAATATACAAAAACCGATGTAATTCATAATTGTTTGCGAATGTAGTATTTGTTAAAAATTAAAGTATTGACAACATTTTTATAGATAAATTAGATGTTATTTGATTTTTTTTTCATAACTTTGTGTTTAGTAAATACTTAATTAACTAATAAGAAATGGAAAATTTATTGACACAAATCAAAGAGCAAATAGAGATCTTCGAGTCTAATGCTCAAACTCAACTTGAGAAGGGCAATAAGGCTGCAGGTACACGTGCACGTAAAGCAGCTCTTGAGATCTCAAAGCTGATGAAGGATTTCCGTAAGGCTTCTGTCGAAGCAACAAAGGAGTAATCCTATAGAGGTTGTAAGACGGTAAATAAATTAGGCTAGCAAACATCGCGTTTGCTAGCCTAATTGTCTTTTTAAGGGTTAGAGGGGGTGGGAATGAAGTTTAATTTCGACTTAAAAACAGAGAGTTTGTGATTGATGCAGGCAACTCATTTTTGTAGTGAGTCACCAAAATTAGACTCTTGCCTTCGCGCCTACAGAATGTCTCGATTATATCGAGAGCTAATCGCCTATTGCGCATATCGAGACCATGCAACGGCTCATCCAAAATCAATAGCTCGGGATCCTTTACAAAGGCGCGAGCGAGGAGCACAAGGCGCTGTTCACCACTCGAAATTTGCATAAAGTTACGATCCTTAAGTTTGGCGATGCCGAACATCTCCATCCAAAATTCGCACACCTCGACATCTTCGGGCTTCATGCGTTTAAAAAGTCCTACGGTGTCGTGCAGACCACTCGCCACAATCTCTATACACGAAGCACTTATGGAGTAGGCGCGGTGCATCTCGGGGCTTACATATCCGATATGGCGCTTGATGTCCCAAATGCTCTCGCCTGTTCCGCGCTTGCGTCCAAAGAGGGTAATATCGCAGGCGTAGGATTGAGGATTATCGGCACATATTAGGCTCAATAGGGTCGATTTTCCAGCGCCATTTTCGCCACTCAAAGCCCACCTTTCGCCTTGCATGACACTCCACGTTAGCTCTTTGAGGATTGTGCGCTCTCCATATTTGATAGATACTTTGTTGAGGTCAATAACCGATGTTGAGGTGTGTAGATTTTCAGATGTCGGACGTGATAAAATCCTCTCCTCAGCCTCAGCCGACAATATACGCTCGGGATCCGAAGGGCGCGAAGAGATATACTCCGCGAGGGTTAATTTCGGTAAAACCTCGCCACCTTCGACGGGGATTACGTGGCTTACAAATTGGGGTATATCATCACTTTTGGACAGCACCAATACTATCTGCATCGAGGTGCGACGAGTGAGCTCGCCAAGCAGAGCATGAAGTTGATCGCGTGTTTGGGCATCCAATCCAATAAATGGATTCTCCATAATGAGCATCTGCGGAGCGCTAAGTAGGGCGCGTGTGAGTTGAAATTTGCGAAGCTCTCCCGAACTAAGCAATATCATCTCTTTGTGCAACATATCGCCAATTCCGAATAGGTCGAAGAGGATCTTTTTAAGCTCCGTATCATCACTTTGGGGCAGTACATCCCCCACAATGGGTTGATCCTCACGGTCGAAGCTATTCCATCGTTGTTGGTAATAATATCCAGCATCCGCGTCGCCATATGAATCTTTGAAGGCGATATATTTGATATTGTCCGACACTCTATTTGACGCTCCATCGGGGAACGAATACTCCACACCTGTGCCACGTAGTGGGTGTGCACCTGTTATAACACCAACTATTACGCTTTTACCTGCTCCGTTCGATCCAACGATTGCCACCTGTTCGTGGGGAGCAATTGCGATGTTGATTGGTTTGGAGAGGTGATATTGGGGTTGGCGAGTTACGCCATCTTTGATTTCAACTATATTTTTCATCGTGAACCTATATATAAAAGTATCATACCTATTAAAATAAATATCAAATCTAGCGCTTTGCTGCGTAGATTCTTCTCGCGTAGAAGCATCGCTCCACACACAAACGACACAATAACCGAACTGCGTCTAACCATCGAAACAACCGAGATCATAGCATCTTGATCGCTTAGAGCCGAGAAGTATGCGAAATCTGCCGCCGAGATAAATATCGAGATAAATGGAATTGCCCAGCTCCACCTAAAGGGGGTAGAGTTTTTTCTGTTTGGCAACCATATAGAGAGTATAGCTACCGTCATCAATATAAATTGATAGAGGTTATACCACCCCTGTACAAATACAGGGTGCAAACTCCGCATGATATGTTTGTCGTAGAGTCCACTCACAGCGCCCAACATTGCTGCGCCTGCCAACATTAATATCCATGCGTTGCTCTCGAATTTGATCCCCTCCTTACGCCCCGAACGGCTAAGTAGAAAGAGCGAAAACAACGAGAGGATCACTCCTCCCCATTGCCAACCGTTGAGTCTCTCGCCAAATACCAACATCGCACCCACAAGGGTCATCATCGGGCGCGTAGCGTTGATAGGTCCAACGATTGTGAGGGGTAGGTGTTTGATGGCGTAGTATCCCAATATCCACGATGATAAGACAATAACAGCTTTAATCATCACCGTAAAGTGTGCGTTCCATCCCATATGTGGAACATCGAGTTGAGTCCCTTCGAACCATCCCAATCCAAGCTCTGCATTGAGCAACATGGGCGAAAAAATCAGCGATGCAAAGAGGGTATTTAATAGCAAAACAGGCAGGACGGCGTTCCCCGTCACAGCCTGTTTCTTAGCTACATCATATAGACCCAATAGTGCTGCCGAAGTGAATGCTAGCAGTAACCACATAAGGTATAATTATATTGTTTTTATTTTACTTCGTCGCTATAAACTGCTCCTGGAAGATCGTGCAGGTTATATCTACTTGCCATCGACATTCCATAAGCACCTGCCGATTTCAAAGTTATAAGGTCACCACGCTTTGTGGGGCGAAGTGTCAAATTCTCTTGGAACACATCGGTCGATTCGCACGCTGTGCCGACGATTGTGTATTTGGTGCGTTGGTCACTATCCGACGAGATATTTTCGATATTGTGGTACGAACCATACAACGCTGGGCGGATAAGCTCAGTCATCGAAGCATCTACAATCACCAATTTACGACCCGTAGCGGTTGTTTTGTTGAACAACACTTGGGTGATAAGCTCGCCACATTGAGCAACAATCGAACGACCAAACTCGAAGTGTACGCTACGATCTCCCACCGCTAGGTAGTTATTTACGATCGAGAACAACGACGCAAAGTTTGGAATAGGCTCATTCTCGGGCATATCGTAGTTGATACCCAAACCGCCACCAACATCTACAAAGCTAAACTCGAATCCCAACTTCACAAGATTGTCGACAATAAGGTTCGCCTTTTTGCACATATTCTCAAACACATGAAGCTCTCTGATTTGAGATCCGATGTGGATATGGATACCATTGATGCTTATATTCTTATATGACTTAATAAGTTCAGCATTCTCCATCACCTCCTCATACGAGATACCAAATTTACTATCTGCTTGACCCGTATCGATACAAGCGTTAGTCTTAGGGTCAATATCTGGATTGATACGCAAAGCGACATTTGTTACGACACCCTTACGAGCCGAGATCTCGTCGATCACCTCAAGCTCCTGCATAGACTCGCAGTTGATAGCCATGATCTTAGAGTCGATAGCATACTCCAACTCCAAGTTCTTTTTACCCACACCAGCATAAACGATACCCTTTGGGTCGAATCCAGCCTCTATCGCTTTGCGAAGTTCGTTGCCACTCGCACAGTCGATTCCCAAGCCATACTCCTTGATTACGGCTAGGACTCTATCGTCGTAGTTTGCTTTGATGGCATAGTGTACATGGTAGCCATATCTTTTTGACTCATAGACCACACTTTCGAGAGTTTGGCGCAAGAGTCCCATATCGTAAAGATAGTATGGGGTTTGATACCCCTGCAGTTTATCTGCAATTTGTCTGCTTAACATATCGTGTATTGAGTAATATTCAAAAGTTCGCAAATATAATAATTATTGTGCAAAAAACGGTGTTTTTTTATGAAAAATAAACATTAATTCGATTTGAGCCTCTGTTATATACGATAATTATTACACTTAAGCGTTGTTATTTAACAATTATATAGTTACTTTTGTGGCTGTAAAAAGTTAATGACCCATACATGAAACAATATATTCATAGCATCCTATCGCTAATCCTAGTTGTTTTGGCAACTAATAGCTCTGCACAACAAATATTTAGTGCCGAAATAGCACCATACGAAATGAGAGGAGAGGCGGAGCAACGCAATCGTAAACTAAAGGAGTATTATCAAGATATAACCCCCAAGAAGATCTACTCTACAGATTCAACTGTTTTGGTGCGCCAAATTTTTATGCTCCCAGCCAAATGGTCGGGCAGAGTGGTGGTGCTTCACCTCCAAGATGTGGAGGCGGCGTATGATCTAGTAATCAATGATTCGAAGGTGTTGAGCAACGAAGATGGGGCGACTCCTACAAATGTAAACATAACAAAATATCTGACTCAAGGTGTTAATAGGCTAGATTTTATACTTCGCGATGCGCAACCCTCAACCCTAAATAGCGAACTTCCTGTGTCGCAAAGGGATCAGTTGGGCGGAAGTTATATTGTGGCATATCCACACACCTATATCAGGGATTTCGATATTAATCTTTGGGTTGAGGATGGTGCAACAGCCGCCACTTTGGATATTGCGATTGCTGTGAAGAATGATTTTTCGGAGGAGGAGAGCGTAGATGTTGGATTTGATATATATGACCCCTCGGGCAAACTACTAGACTATTCGGTTAACCCAATTGTTGTGCAGGGCGGTGCGACAGATACCATCAGATTTGCACCTAAAGTATCGGCTCCTGTTGATAATAGATGGACTCCTCAGTCCCCAAAACTTTATAAGGTGATGATATATACGCGTCGAAATGGTGTCGTGACGGAGTATATACCACGCAATGTGGGGGTGTTGAATGTGGAATATCGAGATAATCAACTATATAATTTTGGTCAGCCACTTACGCTAAATATTGAAAATTATACACCACTGGGTGATAAGGAGCAGAGTCGCAAAGAGTTACGAGCAATAAAGGCTAAGGGGCACAACACCATAAAGCCCGATTATGCGCAACCGTTGTGGTTTTATGAGTTATGTTACGAGGAGGGTATGTGGGTTATAGATCAAATAAATATTAACTCGACACATAGCTCGACAGATAAGAGGGTTGGGGGCACGCCGTCGAATGACCCTGCATTGTTGGGTGAATATTTGCGACGTGGCAAGGCTACATATTATCGTAGTCGTGAATTTAGACATGTGATAGCATACTCTTTGGGTAGTGATGAGGGTGGTAATGGCTACAATATGTATAAGTTGTATGAGTGGATGAAGAGCGTGGAGCCTAATAGACCTATTATATATGGTGGCGCGCAGGGTGAATGGAATAGTGATTTTATAAAGTAGCGAGGGTAGTAGATGAATATAGAACTTATAGTTATAGGCAAAACAGATTCAAAGGAGGTGGAGTCGCTCTTCGAAATGTATGCTAAGAGAGTGAACCACTACGCGAAATTTTCGCTCACAACACTTCCCGACATCAAGAATACGCGTAATCTTTCGATTAAACAACAACGTACAGCCGAGGGTGAGTCGATCCTAAGACAATTAACCGATGGCGATTATGTGGTGCTTTTGGATGAACGAGGCGTGGAGTATCGTTCGTTGGAGTTTGCTGATTGGTTGCAAAAGAGGATGAATAGCGGAGTGCGTCGATTGGTGTTAATCATCGGAGGTCCATATGGTTTTTCGGATGAGGTGTATGCGCGTGCAAACTCAAAACTTTCGCTCTCTAAAATGACATTTTCGCACCAAATAATTCGTGCAATATTTGCCGAGCAGATATATCGCGCATTTACAATTTTGCGCAATGAACCATATCATCATGAATAAACCAGCAGTTCCAGTTATTGTTATTCTAACTCCCAATACGTTGATGAGTATGGGACTTCAATCTATGTTGGAGAAGATGTTGCCCTTTGGGGTGTTTAAGGTGTGTTCCGCTTTCGAGGAGATCGAGGAGAGCGACCCAGCAGATTTTTTTCACCTTTTCGTCTCGGCAAATATCGTTGTGGAGCATGGGGCATTTTTCGAGGCTCGTCGACACAAAACCATATTGCTTACGCAAGGAGGGGCTAATAGTAATGTGTTGCAAGGTTTTCACCAAATAAATATCCTTGCATCGCAATCCCAAATCGAGGAGGCTATAAAGGGTATGCACCGTTCGGCTCATGGAGGAGCTAATAATCATCCACATAATTTGCATGCTAACGCACATGCACATTCTCATGCCCACCATTCGCATGCCAATGCACATACAACGCATACAACAGAAGAGAGCCATGAAGTTCTTTCGCCACGCGAAATAGAGGTGACAAAGCTCCTTGTCGAAGGATTAATCAACAAAGAGATTGCATCGCGACTATCGATAAGTTTGACTACAGTTATCACCCATCGTAAAAATATATTCGAAAAGCTAGGTATAAAATCTTTGGCCGGGCTCACTATATATGCTGTGATGAAGGGGTATCTGGAGATCTGATTTGATTCACGAATAGGATATTCGATAATTTATTGTTACCTTTGTGGCGCGAACTCGCTCTATCGCTGCCATCCGCCCTTTATAAATGAGAGGTTAACTTTTGTTTTTTGGGGGTAAGGAGTGGGGGAGGAAAGTCCGAGCAACAAAGAGTACTGTACAAGTTAATGGCTTGATCTTCGTGAGGGGATAGTAGTGTAACAGAGAATAACCGCCAAAAAGAGCCTCGGCTCAAAAGGTAAGGGTGAAAAGGTGGGGTAAGAGCCCACCGCGAGGGTAGCGATACTTCTCGGCCGTACGCCTTGCAGGTTGCAAGACCATGTATACCGACATTTAAGGGTTACTCGTCCGTTGTCGGGGGGTAGGTTGCTAGAGGGGTCAGGTGACTGGCTTCGTAGATAAATGATAGAGGTCTGCGCCTTTTGGTGTAGATACAGAACTCGGCTTATAGAGGGCGCACAATAAAGGGGATAGTTAACGTTGGTTAGCTGTCCCCTATTTTGATAGATCGGTTTTGAACAGATTTTTAGGATCAATCCGAAATTACAGTGGAGTGATAACGCTTATTAAAATATAAATTCTAAGTATGTCATTGCGGACTTGATCCGCAATCTCATTATATACAATCACTTATGAGATTGCGGATCAAGTCCGCAATGACACGCGGGAACTATTTCTTGGATTTTAGTATATTTACTCCACTGGAAATTTAAACTGATCCATTTTTAATATCTAAATCTACATCGCCTTGCGCGAATTGATTATTCCCACGCCATTATCCAAAGCCCAATTGACTAAACCTTCGAGATGAGGAACCAAAGAGTGTCCCAACTCCGAAAGGCTATATTCGACTTTTGGGGGGATTTGAACATACATTTTACGCGTGACATATCCATCGCTCTCCAAATTGCGCAGAGTCGATGTCAATACTTTTTGCGATAATTCGGGGATCTCGCGACTGAGCTCCTTGAATCTTATGGTATTGTTGTGATATATTGTCATCAAAACGAGCATCGACCATTTGTCTCCCACTCGCGAAAGAATATCTCTAATTGGGCAGAATGTCACACTTTTATTATCTGTACCCTTCTTATCTATGCTCTTATCATTTATGCTCAATTTTCCCATGCTCAATTTTCAAAAAAAAGTTGTTAATTATCCAAATGTAGCGAACTTTTTGGGAAGTGCAAAATTTTATGAAAAAAGTTGTAATTTTTTTCCTGTTCTAAATTGTTGGTTTTCAGTTTTACTTACCTTGAGGTAACCGTCTTACTTGTGCGTAACTTATTGTTTTTCAGTAAATAAGATATTATCTTTGTGTTATGAAAAAAGATATAAACTTTTAAAACAACAATAGTCATGAAAAAATTAATCTTAACTCTAGCCGTCGTATTTACCTTAGGGCAAATCACCGCAAAGCAGACCCCCGAGACTAAGCAACTCATTGAGCGCAACAACGAGTTTCGCAAAGAGATTATCCAACTAGCCGATAATGTATATACCGCAAGTGGATATGACGCATCAAATATAACAATGATAATTGGCGACGGTGGGGTAGTGCTTATCGATACAGGTAAAGTTCCTGAACTCATAGAGGAGGTATATGCAGAGTTCCGCAAGATCACCGATCTGCCGATCACAGGCATCATCTTCACCCACGGACATGGCGACCACACACAAGGAGTCCCTGTATTTTTGAAGGATAACACCCCACAAATTTGGGCGGCGGAGAGCTTCGGTCGCGAGAATGTCTTCCCCACAGCGGCAGGTTTGCAAAATCCTCGTGGTCACCGTCAAAATGGAATGACTCTATCTCCCGAAGTGCGTATCAATAATGGTGTGGCACCGCTTGTATATCCTGGTGGAAAGTATAATGGCTCGGGTGCTCAACGTGACCTTGCTTTTGCACAATATAAGCCATTTGATCGCAGTGCAATTACAAATTTTGTGAGCGAGCCAAAGCAGACGATCACAATCTCGGGTATCACTCTGGAACTTGTGCGCACATATGGCGAGACAGCCGACCACTTGGTTATTTGGTATGAGGATAAGCGCATTATCTTCCCTGGAGATCAATTCTACAAATCATTCCCCAATCTATATGCAATTCGCGGAACGGAGTATCGCGATGTGTTGAAATGGATCGAGGCTTTAGAGGTTGTTCTTAGTTACGATGCCGATATTATTGCTCAAGGTCACACTCGTCCAATTGTCGGAAAGGAGAATGTCAAGGCTGCAGTTGGTGCATATCACGAAGCTGTGAAGTATGTTTTCGACAAGACAATTGAGGGTATCAACAAAAATATGACCCCCGACGAGTTGGTGGAGTATGTGGTTTTGCCCGAACATTTGGCTTCGAACCCAATCCTCACGGAGTATTATGGTCGTGTTGAGTGGGCTGTGCGCAATATCTTTAGCGGATATATGGGTTGGTTCGATGGAAACCCAACAACTCTTCGTCCTCTTCCAATTCGTGCTGAGGCGGAGAAGTTTGTGGAGCTTGCAGGTGGAATCAAAAAGGTTGAAACGGCAGCACGCAAGGCTCTTAAAAAGGGTGATTATCAATGGGCAGCGGAGCTTTCGGATCGTTTGATTGCGTTGGAGCCTGAGAATCGCGACTTTAAATTAATTAAAGCCGATGCAATGAATGGTCTTGCTGACAATCTTATCACCGCTACTGGGCGTAATTTCTACAACACTGTGGCAAACGAACTTAGAGCAGAGTAAAAACCTAAAATATTGATAATCATGAAGAAGATCCTAGCAACATTAACCATGAGCGTAGCACTTACTACGCTTATGGCACAAACCAAAATCACGGACAAAATAAGCGTTTATGACCTACCTAACAGCAAGCTCCACGTATATCAAACCCACGATGCGATGGGTGATGTGAGTTTTATTGTCGAAGGTGAAAAGAGTGTCGTTATATTGGAACAACCTCTATTTTGGGACAATATCAAGGAGTTTAACGCCTATGTAGAGTCGCTCGATAAACCTATCGACAAGGTTGTTGCCAACTATCACTCTTTGGGTTTGGCGGATTACCCATCAAATAAGGTTATGATGCCCACCTCGATGATAGAGTTTGGAAAGAGTCCAATGGCACAAGGTATGATCTCGAAATTCGAGAAGGGATTTGGCGAAGCGGCAGATTTTCGCCCTCACAAAAAGGCGAAGGGGTTTGCTGTGCCTTCGATCCAAAAGTGGGGTGGTGTCCAAATGTCATTCACGCCAGGGGCTAAGAGCGATTTTCCAGCGGCAACTATCCTAATTGATTCGAAGGTATATTATGCGCACTTCGCTCCAGCAAAGGTACACGCTTCGCCTCTTCAAGTTCGTTCGCGCGAGAGTGTAGATGCAATTTTAGCGGAGCTTAGCAATATCAAATCTTCGGGTGCAGAGTATATCTTTGGATCACACGGAGCACCTGCATCGCAAGAGGAGGTTGCCTTTCAGATTGACTATTACCAAACCGTAAAGCGTCTGATGGAGGAGTGTTCGTCGGCAGATCTATTTGGTCAACGTTTGATAGTTGCTTACCCATCTATCCCTGGTATTGAGAATATCAAAGTTATATCTAAAGCTCTATATCCCGACGAAGTCGTTGATTCAGAAAAGGAGGTTTTGCGAGGACGAATGGATGATTATTTGGCAATGGTGTCGAATATCGACGAAGATATTGCAAATGGGCTTTGGGCAACTACGGGCGATATTTCGATCATCACGCCACGTTCGCAATTCTTTGGATTAGAGAGCATCATGAATGACTTTTTGCGCAAGACATTTTCGAGTTTCAAATCGCGCAAGTTATCGAGCCTTAGCGAGGTGATAAATATCTATGGTGATTCAGCTAACATTCAGCTATACTGGAATTTCGACACTGTGGATGCTAACGGTGTAGCTCGTCAAGGTCGCGGTCGTGAATCGTTAATATTCTCTAAAATAGATGGAGTGTGGCGATTAGTACATGTTCATTATTCGCCAGCTCCGCAACAATAATTTGGGGGGGGCAAAGAGGTCAAAATAGTTGGTAAAGTAATTGTAATACTTTGATATACAAATGATTGATTACCTTAATTGAGACATGTTTCAATTAAGGTAATTTTTTGTGATAAAAGCATAGAGAAAAACATGATGTCGGGTGTATTTTAGCTTTGATACTTAAGTTTCGCAAGTGGCTAAAAAGATTAATTATCGAACAATTACGCTATTAACAATCTTAGCTTTGCTTCGTTTGTTGATCTCCTCTTTGAGTGCTTCGCGTTGGTAAAAGAGTTCGTGGCGCAGTAGGCTCGACTCCATTCGCACATGTAAAATATGATTTTCGAGGCGAAGTTCGCGCGTGAGATCCGCAACATGGTCGCCCACAATTGAACGCCATGTCTCGGGGAGTTTGCTTTCGGCTATACGTGCAGCAATATAGGGGCGCTCGAAGAAGTCGTTGAGAATATCACCGACAGTTAATGTTTTACGTCGTCTCATACCTCACACTTTTCGTTCGCTTTGCCATCCTCCATTTCGAATAGTTTGTAGCGACAATTCATCTCATTTAAAATGCGTTGCAGACGTGTGCGGTTGCAATCGGTTATAAATATCTGCCCAAACTCATCTCCCGAAACAAGGTGGATGAGTTGCTCCACACGTCCCGCGTCGAGTTTGTCGAATAGATCATCCAACAATAATATCGGCTTCTCGTCACGACAAGTTTCGAGCAACATATATTGCGCCAACTTTAGCGCAACGAGGAATGTTTTTTGTTGACCTTGAGATCCATATTTGCGTAGTGGATACTCCCCAATCGAGAATATCACATCGTCGCGATGAACCCCCGACGTGGTGTGTTCATTTATAATATCTCGTTGCCTAGAGGCTTGCATTAGCTCCGTGTAGTTGCCCTTGGCAAGCTCCGAGCGATACTCCAAACTCACAGACTCTCTTTCGCTACTAAGCACCGCGTAGAACTCTTCGACCATCACGCCTATTTTATCTATGATATTGTTGCGACATTGATATATATATTCGGCATGTGGAGTGAGTTGTGCATCATAGATTGCGAGCATCGCTTCGTCGGCACCACTCTTCAACACCTTGTTGCGTTGCACAATAAGAGCGTTGTATTTGATTAGTGAGCTAAGATAGGCGGAATCTAGTTGCGACAAAAATCCATTCAAAAACTTACGACGTTCATCTGCCGAAAGAGAGATCAATGCCGAGTCTTGGGGCGACACCACCACTACAGGAATCAACCCCACATGATCCGAAAGTCGTTCATACACCTTGCCATTGCGTTTGAGACTCTTGATGTGGGTGCGTTGTTTCGAAAAGGTGCAAACAACCGCTTCGGTGCGCTCTTCTGAGGTTGAGTATAAGCCATCTGCCACAAAGAAATCTGCTCCGTGACGCACGCTTTGACCATCGGTTGTCGAGAACATAGACTTGCACATCGACAGATAATATATTGCATCGAGAATATTGGTCTTTCCAGTGCCATTATCCCCAACAAAGGCATTTATGCCGCTCTCGAAATTGAGTTCGGCTTGGGCGATATTTTTAAAATTTATAAGGGATAATCTCTTTAAAAGCATAAAAATGTGTCTTAGTATCACTACAAAGTTACGAAAGATAGTAGAAACTACAACCTCTATCTTCTTTTTTTTCGACCTATGTTCTTTTTTTTCATTTAGATTATTGTTTTCTCCAAAAAAATTGTACTTTTGTGTGCTATCTAGCGAAATTATAAAATTAACTACATACTAAAATTTATTATGTCTACAATCAACAAAGCAGAGACCCCAGAGGCAATGGAGTCTATAGGCGAGGCAATGAGCAAAACAGAGCTCTTTTTCGAAAATAATGGTAAGGTGATATCGTATGGTATCTTTGGTCTACTGTTGGTCGCAGCAGTTATCTTTGGCTACAAAACTTTGATTGTTGAACCTAAGATGGAGCAAGCGTCAGAGATGATCCTAAATGCACAATCAATATTCGAGCAATCGACTCCAGATTATGATGCCGCTCTCAATGGTAACGACTCAGGCGCTGGATTTTTGGAGGTTATCGAAAACTATGGTTCAACACCTGCAGGAAACTTGGCGGCACACTACGCAGGAATCTGCTATATCAAACTTGGTGATTTGGACAATGCAGCTAAATATTTGGCTCAATACAAAGCTGTAGAGTCTGTTCCTGCATCTATTATCAATGCTCAAAATCTTGGATTACAAGCAGATATAGCTGTAGATAAGGGAGATTACACATCGGCGATGAATCTTTACAACAAAGCTATCGCAATATCAGATAATAGCTATACAGCACCTTTGTATATGTACAAATCTGCACTAGTAGCAATCGAGACTGGTGACAATGCAAAAGCTACAGAGCTTCTTGAGAAGATTATCTCAAACTATCCAAATGCAGTAGAGGCTCGTAGCGCTGAGAAGTACTTGGGAACAATTAAATAATTATTAGGTATTTTTAGATGCTTTATAAGAAATTTTTAGAAACCTATTAGTTATAAATTATTAGAATTTATTATGGCAACAAAAAATCATAATCTTTCACTAATCGACACACCACTTCCATCGGCTAAGGATATGCGCTTTGGAATCGTTGTGGCAGAGTGGAACCCAAAGATCACAGGCGCTTTGGCAGAGGGTGCAGTACGTACCTTGAAGGCTGCAGGAGCTTTGGATCAAAACATCGAGGTGCGTTATGTACCTGGAACTTTTGAGCTTGCATTGGGCGCTCAATTTTTTGCTCAATACACAGAGGTTGATGCAGTTATCGTGTTAGGATGTGTAATCCAAGGTGATACTCGCCATTTCGACTATGTGTGCGATGGTGTGACTCAAGGTATCACACAACTCCAACTTCAATGGAATATGCCAATCGGTTTTGGTGTGCTTACGGTTAATGACGAACAACAAGCGTTGGATCGTTGCGGAGGTAAACATGGAAACAAGGGCGACGAGACTGCAGCGACAGTAATCCGCATGGTTGCTATGCAGCACGAGATGGTCGAAAGATCAACATCCGAGGATGCTGCAGATCGTAAAGCAATGAACTAATATATAGGGTTTATTGGCAAAATAATCATCGTTTACTTTGGCTAATTCGCAAAATACAACTCATCGGTCAAGAATATCGCTTACCGATGAGTTGTATTTTGCGAATTAGCCTCGGTAAATGCCAATGTTGGCTCTAATTCTTTTTTTTTCATTATCTTTGCTGTGCTTGTGAGAGTTATTACCTCCGTTTTTGAACTCTTGGCGGGTTTTGGGGGTAATGGCTCTCCTTTATGCAAAGATACAAAATATCCAACTAATTAACGATCAATTAGTTGGATATTTTTATTGTGGTGATTTATATTTTGCGAGTGAGCCTACTTTATCCTTGTTTCTAGAGCGGAGAAGGAGTAGAAAGTATAAAATTAAGAGCCCGACTAACTTCTCGTGTTAGTAGTCGGGCTCTTTTATCACTCTTTTGTATATCAGATAGTAACAAAGGTTTTATCAACCATTTTTGACCACATTACTTTATTATAGCTCCAACAATATGATAAGCGACGAAGGAGAGAGTCCAAGCAATACTTGTAGAGTAGAGTATCGAAAATCCTACCCATCGCCAACTATTGGTTTCGCCCTTGATCGCGGCGAGAGTTCCAGTGCAGGGGAAATATAAGAGCACAAAGATCATAAATGCAATTGCCGAAGGTATCGTGAAATCATCAGCTATAGCAACAGACTCTTCGCCCTCTTCAACAACCACTCTGTCATCGCTATACAACACTCCCATAGTGCTTACGACAATCTCCTTAGCTGCAACTCCCGTAAGCAACGATACACTTGCTCTCCAGTCGAGACCCAAAGGCTCAACAATGGGTTCGGTAAAACGCCCCACTTGACTAAGATATGACTCTTGAGTAGATGATTCATCATCACCAGCAGGGAAGTAATCCAACATCCAAATAATTGCCGATGCAAGAAGTATAATTTTACCTATACGCGTAACATATAGCTTACTCTTCTGCCATAGTTGTTTAAGGATTGAATCCATTGTAGGCATACGATATGGCGGAAACTCTAAAATTAGAGCTGTCTCCTTACCTATCTTTACAAATTTACGCAATATAATTGCTGTTATAACAGCCACTACAATTCCCAACAAATATAACCCTGTGATTGCCAAAGCGCCATACTCTGGAAGAAAAGTCCCGATCATCAAAATAAATACAGGCAGACGAGCACTACACGATACAAATGGATTTATTAATATCGAGATCAAACGGCTCTTACTATCCTCGATTGTTCGAGTCGCCATAATCGCAGGAACATTACAACCAAAGCCCATAAGCATCGGTATAAATGCGTGACCATCTAATCCAAAGTGGCGCATGAGTCGATCCATTATAAACGCTGCACGAACCATATATCCCGAAGCCTCCAGGATCACAATAAAGAGGTAAAGTATAACGATATTTGGCAAAAATACCAACACTCCGCCAGCTCCACCAATCACCGCCTCCATCACAAAACTTTTGAACCAACCATCACTTAGCCCTCCATCTGCAACCTCAGCCAACCACTCGACACCTATCTCGATCCACTCTTGAGGATAGGCTCCAAGCGTAAAGGTTGCACTAAAGGTTAACCACATCAAAAAGATAAATATCGGAAATCCTAACCATTTATTAGTCACAATATTATCAACCTTTGCTGTAGTCGTCTGCTCGCGCGACACTCCACCTTGCCCCTTTATTAGGGTCGAAGATAGAATCTCGTCGATAAATAGATATTTGCGACTTGTGATTTCGGTAGGAATATCTATATGATCCTCTCTATTGATATGATCCACCGAATGGGCTCTAATTTCGCACCACTCCGCGTAACTTTCATATTTGCTCAACGTTGCTTCGACCTGCTCATCTTGCTCCAACATCCTTAGAGCCCAATATCTTAGAGGAAATTGCACGGGCAAATCCTCCTTTGCGAAGGATGTCATGAGCTTCCCGATCTCCTTTTCGAGGTGTTCGCCATAGTTCACCTCAATGTGTGGATATGGGCGTGTTCTCGACTCTGTTAGTTCGATGATTTTATCGAGCAATAGTTTTGTACCTGTTGCATTCTTTGCAATAACTGGCACAAGAGGCATACCCAACATCTCGCTCATCTTCTCGACATCGACATCCGAGCCACTATCGAGCAACTCATCATACATATTCAAAGCTCCAATCATCCTCACATCACGATCCAAAAGATCTGTCGTGAGGTACAGGTGACGCTTAATATTAGATGCTGAGATCACATTTATAACCACATCGGGATGATTCTCGCGCAAGTAGTGTTGCACATATCTCTCCTCTGCTGAATATGCCGAGAGTGAATATGTACCAGGAAGATCTATAATATTTATCTTGTAACCATTGTAGTGGAAATGTCCAATTTTCTGAGTAACAGTTACTCCGCTATAATTACCTACCCTCTCCTTTCCGCCCGAGATAGCATTAAACAACGATGTTTTACCACTATTGGGATTACCTATGAGAACTACATCTATCGACTTTTCGACAGAAAGAGCTGCTTTCCATCCATTAGATTGACATGTCGTGTTGTTGCATTGTCTACCACAACTACCCGATGAAGCATTTTGCACATGAGGCAGAGGTTCACGACTAACCTCGATAACAGAGGCTTCACCACCTCTAAGAGATAACTCATAGCCCATAATACTATAGGTTGTTGGGTTACCCAAAGGTGATGTGAAGAGGGATTCAATCTTTTGACCCCTCACAAATCCCATCTCGGTTAATCGTTTACGAAACGAATTGCTACCTCCGATCTTGACAATGTAGCCACTTTCACCTATATTTAGCTCTGTTAATTTCATATCCTGCAAAGATAGTACTTCGTGTTCGAAATATCAATACCTACTTATTGCTATTTTTTTGATACCACACAACAAACCATCCTATCGCCACCACAACAAGCACACTTGCCACAACATAGCCATAGATCATTGGCAAAGCAAAACATTCGCCTGCGACCATCAAATAACACGATGTCACAGCGGTCATAAACAGCGCAGGGATCAGAGTTACAAAGAAATTGCGATTATGCTTAACCAAATATACCGTTACCATCCACAATGTAAATACCGACAAAAGCTGATTTGTAAATGCGAAATATCGCCAAATGATATTGAAACCCTCTGCATCACGGAGGCTATAGATCAAAATACCCATCGTGAGAAGAATCAAAGGCACGGTAATCATCATGCGACCTTTAATGCTCTTTTGTTCGAGGTGGAGGATGTCGGCAATGATAAGACGCGCTGATCTTAGAGCCGTATCGCCCGAAGTAATTGGCGCAAATATCACACCCAAAGTTGCAAGCAGAGCTCCTGCTATACCCAACCAACTGCGCGTTATCTCGTTAACAATCACCGCTGGGCTACTCTCTCCCATGCCATGTTCGCCAAAGTAGTATGTTGCAGCCGCTGCCCATATCAATGCTACGATACCCTCAGCCACCATTGCGCCATAGAATATCGGACGACCCTGCTTTTCATTTGTCATACATCTAGCCATCATAGGTGATTGTGAAGCGTGAAAACCCGAAATAGCACCACAAGCAATCGAGATAAACATCATCGGAAAGATCTCCAACGATGGATTTGGGTGGTGTGCGATGCCATCCGTAAGTTCTGGTAACTCAACTCCATTGACCATCAACATTACCAATATTCCCACAGCCATAAACAGCAGTGCCACAGCAAAAATAGGGTATATGCGTCCTATGATTTTGTCGATAGGCAGTAGCGCCGCCACGACATAATATACAAATATTGCCACAATCCAAAAGTTCAAACTCAACACCTCGATTCCCGAAGTGAGATTCGCCAATAACCCCGCGGGACTAGCGACAAATACCGCCACAACCAAAGTCAAAAGCACCACGGTAATAAACCTCATAACTTGACCCGTTGTAGCTCCCAAATATCGTTTAACACTCTCAGGAAGAGACTCTCCGCCATTTCTTAGCGAGATCATACCAGCCAAATAGTCATGCACCGCACCAGCAAACAAGGTACCCAACACAATCCAAAGATAGGATGCAACACCAAACTTTGCACCCATAATAGCGCCAAAGATTGGACCTATACCTGCAATATTTAAGAATTGAATCGTAAATATCTTCCAATTGGGAAGAGGCATAAAATCAACTCCATCGGGCTGTGTTATAGCTGGAGTTGCTCTCGAAGCATCGGGTTGAAAGACCCCTTCGATAAATTTTCCATAGATAAAATACCCCACAATAAGAACCGCTAGGGCTATTAGAAACGTAATCATTATATTTTAAATTAAGGTTTTCGATTTTACGGTTTTCGGTTTACAAAAGGTTTACAAAAAAAGAGAGTGTCTCTGAATCTTCAGCAACACCCTCTCTCTATAATATTTATTTTGCGTATGACACCGCTCTAGTCTCGCGGATCACTGTGATCTTAACCTGTCCTGGATAGGTCATCTCATCTTGGATCTTCTTAGCTATATCGTGCGATAGGCTCTCTGTATCTTGATCGCTGAGCTTTTCTGCTCCAACTATCACGCGAAGCTCTCTACCTGCTTGGATAGCGTAGGTCTTAAGTACTCCTGGATATGATTGTGCAATATCCTCCATCTCCTTTAATCGCTTGATGTAACTCTCAACAACCTCTCGACGAGCTCCTGGACGAGCACCCGAAATTGCGTCGCACACTTGGATGATTGGCGATATGATAGATGTCATCTCCGTTTCGTCGTGGTGAGCACCAATTGCATTGCACACCTCAGCCTTCTCTTTGAACTTCTCGGCTAACTTCATACCGATAATTGCGTGTGGCAACTCTGGCTCATCATCGGGCACCTTACCTATATCGTGAAGAAGTCCTGCACGACGTGCTAATTTAGGGTTAAGTCCCAACTCCGATGCCATGATACCTGCCAAGTTTGCAGTTTCACGTGCGTGTTGCAACAAATTCTGACCATACGACGAACGATACTTCATCTTACCAATCATACGTATAAGTTCAGGGTGAAGTCCATGGATTCCAAGGTCGATCGCCGTACGTTTACCAACCTCCACGATCTCCTCTTCGATCTGCTTTTGAACCTTCGACACAACCTCCTCGATACGAGCTGGGTGGATACGTCCATCTGTCACCAATTGGTGCAATGCTAAGCGAGCAATCTCTCTACGCACAGGATCAAATCCACTCAATATAATCGCCTCTGGAGTGTCATCTACAATAATTTCGATACCCGTTGCTGCCTCCAAAGCGCGGATGTTACGACCCTCGCGACCGATAATACGACCCTTCACTTCGTCTGACTCAATATTGAATACCGTAACAGCATTTTCGATTGCTGTCTCTGTTGCAACTCTTTGGATCGAAGCGACTATGATTCTCTTCGCCTCCTTTGTTGCGGTGAGTTTCGCCTCTTCGATAGTCTCCGAAATATATGCGTCGGCATCTGATTTAGCCACAGCCTTCATATTTTCGATCAAGCTATTTTTTGCCTCCTCAGCACTCATTCCCGAGATTTGCTCCAAGCGAAGATTTTGCTCCTCGATTTTCTTCTCTATCTGTGCCTCTTTGCTCTCTAGTTGTTGGATCTTGGCTGTGAATTGCTCTTTGATCTTATCTGCTTCGTTGCTCTTTTTGTCGAGCTCCTTTTGTTGATTATGGAGGTTTTGCTCAATTTGTTTAGCGCGATTTTCGCTTTGAGCTACCTTTTGGTTACGCTCGTTTACTGCGCGGTCGTGATCACTTTTTAGTTTAATGAACTTCTCCTTTGCTTGGAGCATCTTCTCTTTTTTAATCATCTCGCCTTCCGCCTCGGCATCTTTTATAATACCTTCGGAACGTTTTTTAACGACCATGTAGGCTAAATAACCTGCGATAATGGCTGATATGGCGGCGACAATTACGATAATTGCAATTTCCATGTGTTTGTTAATTTTATTAGTGTTTCTGTTATGTTAATATCTATAGTAAATAATATTATAATAAGTAGTTACATGATTTTTTGTATTAAGAATCTGTTTCAAATAAATATAAAAAACCCGCATAAATTCCTTTCCTTGTTTGACGAATCTGCCGATAAGTCATGTGTGGAGGTGCCAAAATTCGCAATAGTCCAATGGTGCCACAAGTGACACACCCCGAAGGGTTAAGGCCTTATTTTGATACAAAGAGCTTGTCTCCAATGTAATAAATGTTCAGTTTCGCAAAGCTTAAGGAATCTATGCGGGTAGATTCTTATGTGTATATAAAGAACTTGTGAGACTTATATGGTGTCTCATTCCTAATGTTATAAATTTATGTGGCAAATATAATGCTACACCTTTGTGTAATACTACTCTTTTGTTATATCGTTTAAGTAGTTGCCAATATTGCCCTCTATTCGTTTAAGCGAGTTCATATCCTCACTATTTAGTTCACCTTTGAGTCTATTACCAAGGTTATCTATTGCAAATTTCAATGCCGTTATAGATAGGTAATCTATTGCCGAAAAGCCCACGAAATTTTGACTCTCATACTCCTTTATGGATTGGTTCAACTCTCGCTCCGCCAAACGATATAGCTCCTCCTTTTCACTATCTATATTGAGTGAATAGCTCTTGCCTCCAACCTTTAGTTTTATCGCCTGCTTTTTTACCGCTTGCTTCGCCATTTTATATTCCCGTTACCTTCTCGTTACCTTCTTTGTTATCCTTCTATCTTTTGTTCCTCTATCAAACCTATAACTCACCTTTATCACTAATTCCTCGTTTAGTCTCTATCTTCCGACAACCCTGCGCCATCTTGTTCGGTGGCGGAGAGTAGACTTATACACTTATCAACCTCCCGCATCAGACGGTTGACTCGTGCTCGCGCATTTGCTCTAGCTTTGTCGCTACTACCATTCGAAGTAGCTAAACCTTCGCATAACTGAAGAACAGAGAGTTGATGTTCCAAAGACTTCACCTGCTCCAAAAGTGTTCGTTTTTCGCGCAATAACTCATCACGTTCACTCTGAAGAGATCTACACAGATCCCCTAGACGCTTGTGATCAGTTATCAATTGATCCACGCGACTCTCCAATCTTATTATTATGCTTTTAGTCGCCATTGAGTTCAAAGGTATGAAAAAAAATGTTATTGAGCAAATTTAATTACTGTTAATCTTCGCTCACAACTTCACCATACAGATCATAATCCTCCGCCTCGGTGATCTTCACATCGTAGAAACAACCTCTACTCAGAGGCTTACCCTCCCCCACAGGGATCAAAATCTCTTGATCCACCTCGGGCGAATCATATTGCGAACGTGTGGTGTAGAAATCCCCCGACTGAGAATCCATAATCACTCGCACGATTGACCCCTCGCGTTTAAGGTTGTTCTCCAACGATATTTGGTTTTGAATAAGCATGATCTTCTCGGCGCGCGCATCCTTCACCTTTTGTGGCACATCATCCTCCAATGTTGCAGAGTATGTACCCTCCTCTTCGCTATATGCAAAGACTCCAAGTCGTTCAAAACGCACCTCCTTAACAAACTCTACCAACTCTTCGAAATCCCCCTCCGTCTCGCCAGGGTAACCAACCAAAAGGGTTGTGCGAAGTGCAATATCTGGAATTGATCTTCGCAAACGCTCAATTAGATCCATAGCTTCAGCTTTGGTGTGGCGACGCTTCATCGAACTTAGTTGCGAATCGGAGATGTGTTGAAAAGGAATATCCAAATATTTACATATCTTAGGCTCCGAAGCCATCACATCTATCACATCCTGCGGAAAAGCTGTCGGATAGGCATAATGCAGACGTATCCACTCAACACCATCAACTCTGCACAATCGACGAAGTAGCTCCGCCAATTTTCGCTCGCCATATATATCCTTACCATAGTAGGTAGTATCTTGCGCTATGATGATTAATTCCTTAACACCTTGTGCCACCAGTTTTTCTGCCTCCTCAACAAGTGCTTCCATTGGTACCGAGATGTGTTTGCCACGAATAAGTGGAATTGCGCAATATCCACATCGCCAATTACACCCCTCCGATATTTTGAGATAAGCATAATGGTCGGGAGTTGTAAGCACACGTGTTGTCTCTAGCGACGCATCATGCTCTCCGCCCAACTTCGCAACAACATCTTCCCAATTGCGCACACCGAAATATTGATCCACTTCGGGGATTTCGTCGCGCAACTCATTGGCATACCTTTCGCTGAGGCATCCCACCACGTATAGCTCCTCGATATACCCTTCATCTTTAGCATTTACAGCATTCAAGATTAAGTTTATAGACTCCTCCTTTGCATCGCCTATAAAGCCACACGTGTTGATTATTACAATTTCGGCATCTAAGCTATCACTATCGAAAACGATATTGTAGCCAACCTTGGCTAGTTGCGCCATAAGATGCTCCGAATCAACTATATTCTTTGAACACCCGAGGGTTATTATATTAATTTTTTTCATCTCCAAAAAGTGCTGTTACAAACTCCTTACGATCAAACATTCTGAGTTGATCGACTCCTTCACCTACACCGATATAACGCACAGGAATATTAAATTGATCGCTCACTCCGATCACAACACCACCCTTAGCCGTGCCATCCAACTTAGTAACTGTTAGCGATGTAACCTGCGTAGCTTGGGTAAATTGCTTCGCCTGCTCAAAGGCATTTTGACCTGTCGAACCATCCAACACCAACATCACTTCGTGCGGAGCATCGGGGATCACCTTCGCCATCACATTACGAATCTTCGTGAGCTCATTCATAAGTCCCACCTTGTTGTGAAGTCGACCTGCTGTATCGATCAACACAACATCCGCACCATTGGCAACCGCCGACTTCAATGTGTCGTAAGCCACAGATGCTGGATCGGAACCCATATTTTGACGCACCATAGTGGCACCTGCGCGATCTGCCCACACACCTAGTTGATCTATCGCCGCGGCTCTAAATGTATCAGCTGCTCCGATATATACCTTCTTGCCCAAAGCCGTGAGTTTCGAGGCTAGTTTACCAATTGTTGTTGTCTTTCCAACTCCATTAACTCCCACGACCATAAGAACATATGGCACACCATCCTTCACCTCGATTCCGAAATTTTCGGTCGATGCTGCGGCTTGTTCCAATAACTTTTGGATCTCTTCGCGAAGAATATTTTGCAACTCCGCGGTGCCCATATATTTATCTTTGGCGACTCTAGCTTCGATATTTTCTATGATTTTAATGGTTGTCTCAACACCTACATCCGAGGTGATAAGCACCTCTTCTAGGTCATCCAACACATCGGCATCCACAGTTGTTTTACCAGCCACAGCACGTGCTAGTTTCGAAAATATACCCTCCTTCGTGCGCTCCAATCCTTTGTTCAAATCCTCCTGAGGCTTAGCTGGTTGCTCCACTTCGACAGGGGCTGTTGACTTCTTTTTGAATAGATCAAAAAATCCCATAATATCCTATCTTTTGTTATTTTGCAAAGGTACAATAAAAATGCGAGATTTGGAAATTTTTTGTGTCGTCTCGGCTAAACGACAAAATTGCCCCTATGCGATGAAGTGTCACTTCGCACAGGGGCAACCTTATATTGGTGTATTATATCACCACTTATTCTATTTCATAGTTTACTCTACACCACCTCCCAACGCGTAGTATAGATTTATCACTCCTTCGCTCAGCTCAAACTTTGTCGATGCGTATGACAACTCTGCCGACAAGAGTGATTGTTGGGCTGTGAGCACCTCCAAATATGTAGATGTGCCATGCGTCATCAACAACTCCGTATTACGTACAGCCTCTGTCAATAGCTTGATTTGCTCCAAATCCTTAACCATTCGTGCTTTAGCACTTTGACACTCAACAAGTGCAATATTCACCTCGGCACCTGCATCCAACACAGCTTGGTTAAATTGCAAGAGCGCTTGTTCTTGTTGCGACTTCGATATTTGAAGCTCCGCACGCAAAACCCCTCTATTAAATATTGGTTGCAAAACAGAAGCTGCAAGGTTATAGATCAACTCCCCAGGGTTTGTCACCACGCCAGAACCGTCGCTATACGAAATCGAACCACTAAGCGACAATGCAGGATACATCGAAGCACGCGCAACACCTACCGCATAGAATGCTTGTGCCAATTCAAACTCCGCATATTGAACATCGGGACGATTAGCCACAAGTTGCAAAGGTTGCCCCACGCTCAACTCTTCGGGGAACTCAACATCGGTGATTGTGCTACGCTCAATATGTTGGGGTGCAATCAACAAAATTGTCGAGATATTATTCTCCGCCACTTTAATCTGCTCCTCAAGTGATATTATACTACTTTCGAGAGCCGATTTATTAGCAGCCGATTGCAACACCGCAGTGTTATTGACCCTACCAGCACGATTAAGCGCTTCGGTTGTACGAAGATTTGCATCCCACATTTCGAGCGAACGACGGCTGATCTTCAACTGCTCATCTAACATAAGAAGCGAATAGTAGTTTGTAGCTACTGTTGCCACCAATTGCGTTTGCACGGCACGTTGATATGCGATACTTTGCTCCAATGCTGCTTTACTTTGTAGTTTAGCGCTATATAGTTTTCCGAACACATCTATATCCCAACCCGACGAAAGAGTTGCTCCGTAGCTATTTGTTGTCGTTCCGCCCACATGTTTGATACCTCCATCCAACGACAAATCGAGTGTTGGAGTGTATGCTTTACGTGATTTTTTGAGTGCTATTTGTGCCTGCTCAACATTTAGACGCGCCACATTTAGATCGGTGTTATTCTCCAAAGCTTGCTCTACGAGGCTTTGCAGTTGAGCGTCGGTAAATATCTCGCGCCATCCCAAAGAGGCTATAGAGGTGGTATCTGAAGTCGCCTCTATGTAGTTGAAGAGGTTATCGGTGATAGAGTCATCTGCCGTCTGCTCGAATTTGGAGTATAGTCCACACCCACTCATAGATGTTGCGACCAATCCGACCACTAATATATTTTTTACTATCTTAATCATCTTTTTCGCGTTTTTAAATTAATCCTCAACCTCGGGCAAAATTCTAGTTGGCATAACCTTCTCTTGGAAACTTTGGAAGATCACGAACAGTGCAGGCACAATAAATATAAGAGCTATAGTTCCGACCAACATACCACCCACAACACCTACTCCGAGCGAAATATTTCCGTTAGCACCTACTCCCGTAGCGAACATAAGTGGCAACATACCAAATACAAGGGTCATAGAGGTCATAAGGATTGGACGAAGACGCACCTTAGCCGACATAATTGCCGCTTGAGTAATTGTCATGCCTCGTTTACGCATTTCAGACGCATATTCGGTGAGCAGAATAGCTGTTTTAGACAACAGACCAATAAGCATGATGATACCTGTTTGCATATAAATATCACTCGTCAATCCAAACAAGTTGGTAAACAAGTAACTTCCTGCAAGTCCAAATGGCACAGACAAAATAACCGCCAAAGGAATAAAGATACTCTCATACAAAGCACACAAAATCAAATATATGAAGATGATACATATCGCAAAGATCACGATGGTAGACTCCAACGACGAATTAGACTCCTCGCGCGAAAGACCTCCAAACTCATATCCATAACCTAGAGGCAGAACCTCGGCAGCAACCTCCTTGATCGCTTGAATCGCTTGACCCGAACTATAACCATCGGCAGGGACACCATTTGCTGAGATCGAAGGGAAGAGGTTAAAACGCGAGAGACTCTGTGCGCTATATGCTCTTTCGACCTTCACATAGTGGCTCACGGGCGACATCTCGCCTGCGTCGTTGCGAACATACATATTGCTAAGTGCCTCATAATCCAAACGGTCGTTGATCGAGGCTTGGATCATCACACGATACAACTTAGAGTATTTATTGGTATTCGAAACATAGTTACCACCCACATATCCCGAGATTGTAGACAATACATCCGATGGTGAGACTCCATTGCGTAGACACAATGCTGCATCGACCTCGATATTGTATTGAGGGAAGTTCGTGGCAAATGATGTTTGCACACGCGAGATTTCGGGACGTGCACCTAGGCGTGCGATAAACTCTTTGGCATAGATCTCCAAATCCTCTATCTTACCACCCTTACGATCTTGAATATTAACCTCAAAACCGTTACTCGCTCCATATCCCGAGATCATTGGAGGCGACATCGCCATAATTTGAGCCGAGGTAATATCGGAAGTCAAAGCATATATCTTCTTCACAACCGATGCCACATCTTGATCCTTTCCTGGACGCTCATCCCAATCCTTTAGACGAATAACAAACATCGAGGCATTACCTCCCGAAGCACCCGTTCTGTTACGACCGATAATCATAGAGTATAATTTGATCTCATCTATGGTATTCAATCGTCTCTCGACATCCGATACAATTTTTGCTGTCTCGAAGTGAGTATATCCTGGTGCGGTTTGAACATTTAGGAAGATCACACCCATATCCTCATTTGGAACAAGTGCGGTTTTGGTATTGCTCATAAAATAGAACAGACACACACACGACGCCAACATCAACATAAATGCAAGCACTTTGTGTTGAAGGAAGAAGAGTACATTCTTCTTATAAGAGTTTATCAACTTATTAAAGTTCGCATCAAATGCTTCGTGGAAACGAGCCGAGAAACTAGCTCTTTCACCCTCCGCAGCCTCTTTGTGTGGAGTCATAATAAGTGCACACAACGCAGGACTAAGAGTTAGGGCGTTGAATGTAGAGATCGCCACCGCCACCGCCATGGTGAGTCCAAATTGAGTGTAGAAGAGACCTGTTGTACCCTCAATAAAACATACGGGGATAAACACCGCCATAAACACAACAGTTGTTGTGATGAGTGCCGACGACACATCCTTCATCGCTCCAATAGTTGCCAAATAGGGAGACTTCTCGCCATTATCGAATTTGTTCTGCACCGCTTCGACCACCACAATAGCATCATCCACCACCGTACCAATCACCAGCACCAAAGCAAATAGAGTCAACAAGTTAAGACTAAAGCCCATCATATATATGAAGGCGAAGGTTCCAATGAGTGATACAATAATCGCCGCCGATGGTATAAGCGTAGATTTAAAGTTTTGGAGGAATATATAAACCACCAAGATCACAAGCAAGATAGCCTCGATAAGGGTCAAAAATACATTCTTAAACGATGCGTCCAAGAAATCTTTGGTATTCATCACATCGACAATCTCCAATCCACGAGGTAGATCTTTGCGGATGTCATCCAACTCTTTGTCGAGAGCGATAGTTACCTCGTTGGCATTAGAATTTGATGTTTGGGCGATCATACTTGTACGACCGTAGCGACCATTTACGTTACCAAATATATCGTAACTTTGTGATCCTAGCTCAATTGTCGCAACATCCTTTAGATAAAGTACTTGACCATTATCTAGCGATTTAATAATCAAATTTTCGAACTCCTCATCAGTCTCCAAACGACCCCTATAACTTAAATCTATTTGCAACGCATTTTCAGAGTTTACCCCCAGAGTACCTGTTGGCGACTCCAAGTTTTGAGCATCAAGAACCGATGTAATATCGGATGGCATCAAGCTATATTGCGCCATTTTGTATGGATCCATCCAAATACGAAGTGCATAAGCTGGACCCATCACATCTACTTCGCCCACACCCTTAACACGTGCCAATCGAGGTTCGATGTTGATCTTTATATAGTTGGCAATAAACACATCGTCGAAGTCGTTGTTTGGACTCCACATCGAGATCATCTTCAGAGTACTTGTTTTACTCTTGTTGACATTAACACCCGATTTCGTAACCTCAGCAGGCAACAAACCTTGAGCTGTTGCGATCTTGTTTTGAACATTAACCATCGCCATATCGGGGTCGGTTCCTTGACGGAAGTAAACCACGATTCTTGCCGAACCTGTACTTGCAGATGAGGTCATATACAACATATTCTCAACTCCATTGATCGACTCTTCGAGTGGCATAATCACACTCTTTTGCACTGTCGAGGCGTTGGCTCCAGTGTACGAAGCACTCACAATAACTGTTGGAGGAGCAATCTCGGGAAACTGCTCCACAGGGAGCATCTTGTAGCCAATCACACCTATAAATAGTAATGTGACCGACAAAACCATCGCTAGGATTGGTCTATCTATAAATCTCTTTGCAAACATAACTCTACTTCTCCTTGTTTGACTCATTAATCACTTGTGTACCTTCGCGAAGTAGACCTGCACCCTCGGCTATAATTACGTCGCCTAGCTCTAGTCCTCCCCTTACGACATACTCCTTACCATTGTTATATGGGTAGACATCCAACTGTGTAGATACAGTTTTGCCATCAATCACTTTATATGCAAAGAGTTTATTTTGAATCTCATATGTCGCAATCTTAGGAACAACAATAACCTCCTCCATTTGGGTAGTAATCACAACACTTCCACTACCTCCATCGCGCAACATCTTTTCGGGATTAACAAATCGAGCTCGCATGCTTACAGTTCCAGTTGTGCGATCGATAGTTCCGCTTATGGCATCTATTTCACCTACGTGGTCATATTTTTGACCATCATTGAGGATCAAAGCGACTCTATCCATGCTCGCCATAAGGCTATCTGCCGAACCAACGGCACGAGTCAACGCCAAGAGTTGAGCCTCAGACATCGAGAAATAAGCATACATATTGTCGTTGTTTGACACGCTAACCAACGGAGAGGTTATCGACGACGACACCAATGCTCCAACACGATATGGGATCATACTTGCCACTCCATCAACAGGGCTTGTGATTGTTGTGTAAGACAAATCATTACGTGCACTTTGCTCTTGAGCTTTGGCTTGAGCCAAACTCGCCTCAGCGGCTGAGAGAGTATTAAGAGTTATACGAAGTTCATTCTCCGAAATCACCGACTCTTTGCGAAGTGTGCGAGCATTATCTGCATTAAGTTTAGCAGTTGCCACACTTGCCTCGGCACTCTTAACATTAGCTGTCGCAACATCCAAAGCTGCTTTATATGGCACTTGATCTATTATAAATAGAGTTTGTCCCTTTTTGATATTTGCGCCCTCCTTAACAAGGATTTGAGTTATTACACCCGACACTTGAGGGTAGATGTCGACAAATTGTTCGCCTCGAATAGATGTCGAATAACGGGAGTCAATGTCGCTGCGTCCATTCTCGATAGTTAACATTTTGTACTCCTTAGCATTAGCTGGAGTTTGTTGCACAACTTGGTTACACGAAGTTGCCATTATGGATAGTGCCACGAGCGACACTCCACACATGATAAGTGATTTTTTCATTCTATGTTTTAGGTTTTATAATTTACTTCATACAATTCATACAAGATTTACTCTATACAAATTTACATAGCTTTTTTGGGGATTCAAATAGTTTGGTTGTAGACTGCATAAATTGGTGGGTAGACAACATTGCGAATCGCAATAATTTTACTACATTTGCAATATGATAATCGACGAAAAAAAATATCTCCGATATATGGAAATTGGGTTCTATTTGATCCTATGCCCCATCATATTACTGCTGATTCCAACAGATCGGTTTGTTGAGATCGACCCATACTTTTTTATGATCTTGATTATCTTTATGGCATTAACTCACTATATCTTTTCAAAGTATAACCCTCTGACCTACTTTATCGATGGCGACAAACACAAAACAGCAGCTGTTATAGCCGTTACGATGATTATCGCTACAATTATTTCGCAAATAGAGATTCAAGATATTCGCCAATTTAATCGTGTTACAAACTATCCTTCGCGTACTATAAGCATGAAGGTACGCGCCGTGTGGGTATTTTACATTATAGATCTTAGCTTCACGATGATGGTGGCATTGGTTATGGAGTTGGTCAAACAAAGCAAAGCGAAACAAGATATTGAAGCGGAGCGTAATCGAGCCGAAATATCGCTCTATAAATCGCAAATCAACCCCCACTTTATGCTCAATATGCTCAACACTCTGTATGGGTTATATATCACTAAATCAGACCAAACGGGCGATGTGTTTCTCAAATTTTCAGATATGATTAAATACACCCTCTCCACCTCCGAGAAGGATAAGGTTTTGGTTTGCGACGAAGTGCGCTATCTGCAAGAGTATATCGACCTCCATTCGCTACGTTTGGGTAACCAAACCACAGTGTCGTTCGATTGCGAGATCGATGACAACAGCCAAATGATCCCTCCGATGATACTCATATCGTTTGTCGAAAATGCGTTCAAATATGGTGTGTCGTCGTCGCACAAAAGCCATATTAATATATCTCTAAAACACAAAGGTCGAACATTTATATTCCAAACAGAAAACTCAATTTTTGCAAACCACCACACATCTACAGGCATCGGTATAATAAATAGCCAAAAGAGATTGGAACTATATTACCCCGAAGCGCACACCTTGGAGTATGGAATCGACATGGCAACAAATCAATATAAAACATATTTAAAGATAATATTATGAGGTGCATAGCAATAGATGACGAACCGATAGCTCTTTCGATCATAAGTAGCTATTGCCAAAGCTATCCACATGTGGAACTTTCTACATACACCAACCCTGTGGAGGGGATGGCGGCGGTTGGTCTGGAGAACCCCGATGTGGTCTTTCTCGACATCGAAATGAATGATTATTCGGGTTTAGAATTAGCTCGCGAACTACCCAAAAATTCGATACTTATTTTTACTACAGCCCACGCCTCTTATGCTTTGAATGGATATGAGGTCAACGCTGTAGATTTCCTCCACAAACCATTTTCGTTGGAGAGATTCGACGCAGCTCTATCACGTGCTTCGCAAATAATGGAGGTGCGTAAACGAGCCAAATCGGCAGAGCCTCACGAAGATAGTATGATAACAATTAAGGTTGATTATCAAAATGTTACTATCCCAACATCGTCGATTACATATATCGAGGCAATGGATAATTATATCAAAATCAACACCTCCGACAAACGACCTCTACTTACCAAAATGAGTATTAAATATTTGATGGAATTGCTCCCTGCTAACGATTTTTTGCGCATACATCGCTCATTTATTGTCGCCAAAACACAAATTACATCCTACACCAAACAGAGTGTTCGCCTACGCGAAGAGCGCACATTACCTGTGGGTCGAAGCTATGGCGAAGAGCTATTTAAGGGGATGGCAACAATTGTGAAGTAGATTCTCATGATGCGTGATATATAATACCTCTTTTTGGCGTGATGTTTGCAAATAAAAAATTACAAATTTTAAAACATCACGATTATGAAAAACACATCTCTAATTTTAACATCTCTAGTAGGTGGTGCCATTATTGGTTCTGCATTGACCTGTCTGCTTAAATCAGCCAAGGGGGTCGAAATGCGAAGTGAAGCACACAAAAGAATTATCAAAGAGCTCAAACATCTTCATGCTCATTTAGCTGGTGGCATGTGCAACTGCTCCGAGAATGGCGAATGTAGCTGTTCGATGGATAAGATGAAGGAGATGGAGAGCATGAAAAGCATGGAGGGTATGGAGCCAATGGTTGCCACCGATCAAAATAATGGTTAACGATCTGCTATGCAACATCAAACACCTCTAAAGAGTCTGGGTGCCACCGTAGCTTTTGTGGTCACAGCACTTATTGCGTCGATACTATTAATCTCATCCTTCGTATTTTTCTTGGGTGAGATTATAGGCTCGCATCTCTTGTCGATGGTTATCGTCGGAGGGGTGTGTGCTATTGTATCGTGGGCGATATACTCAATATCTCTAAAACCAATTATTCGTGAATGGGAGGAGCAACTCACAACAATCTATGAAGTTGCCAATGCTGCACGCAAAGCATATGAGTGGTGTGTGGAATATCTTATTACAAAGTTGTTTAAGGGGATATAAAACAGGGGGATATAAAACAATGGGGAGTTGTTGCAACTCTTGCGAGTTGCCGCCCTCCTGCGCACTTTTTTTGAGAAAAAGTGCTTTTTTAGGAGGGGAGGGCGAGAGTGAGGAGACTGCCCTTGTGCCGGGCGGGCAGTGCGTAGCCGCACGGGCTAGGAAAACGGTGTTTTCCTTATTCATATGGGTTACCAGCGATATGTAACCTCGGGTGGGCTCGCAAACCACAGGTTTGTGAGCAAAAAATAAGAGTCCTGTTTGACGTTGAGAGTTCACTCTCATAAGACAAACAGGACTCTTATTTTTTGTCGAAATGCCAAAGGCATTACGATACCCACACCGCAACACAAAACCAGCTCCGCAGAGAGCACTCCGCCCGTCGGAGACAGTCCCATATTGTCCCATATTGAAATAAAACTACTTCACAAAAGCACTTTCACCCAATACAGATTCAGCAACTTCGGTTGCCTTTTTGACCTCTGCAACGCTTCCGCACAATAGTAGCGACACGCCACCTTCGGCACCAGCAACACCTCCATTAGCAATTACGCGTACATCGACATTGGCGAACTCCTTGATAGCCTCAATCTCTGTATATATATCCTCCGACTCTACCGCCCAAAGTAGGGTTGCTTTGTTGCGACGCTCACTATTTAGAGCCAACATATCAGAAATTTCGAAGAGATCATCCGAACAATCCTTTTCGAGCCCGATAGGGATAATCCAACGCGCAGCACCACTCTTTGCATATGGCGAAAGGCGAGCTACAGTTCCACCATCAGGAGCTCCGATACATATTCCTGCTTGCCCCTTTGCGTAGTTCAAAAGGTTTGCGCCTTTGAATATAATATCTCCTTCGCTCATCTTTGCCAAAGCATCTGCATAAGCCATCTCGACCACCTCGCCATCAATAATTGCAATATCGTCGGCACGTTTAATATCCTTAGTGAAGTCCGCTTGTCCTTGTGGTATGATCTTGCCTGTAACGAGAGATCCTCGTTCACCTGCATAACCTACAAACTCCTCTGCGATATATGTATTTGTTGTTCCACGCGTGATGATAACCATACCCTTTTTGAGTTTGGCTTGAACATCAGCATTTGCAAATAGTCCCTTAGCAATTAACTTTTTGCCCTCTGCTACTGTTAGACGTACGGTGTTGATTGTCTCATACTCTTTTGTCTGAGTTGGCATCTCTGCCACAGTTTGGGTAGCCTCACCACCACATGAACATAAAGTTAACATAAGTGCAAATGATAATAATTTTTTCATCTTCATTAAGTGTTATTTATAAAAAATGAGTGCTTCGCAATTTAATAAAAAAGCAAAACACTCATTATGTTAATCATCTATAATTTTTAAATAGATTTATCTATTACAAAAACTCTAGGAATGCAGGCTCACCATTTTGAACTCTCTTCAAACGGTGAAGAGCCTCAATATAGTAGTAGTCAGCATAGATGATCGAAGCGTCGATCTCTGAACCTGCTGGGTGGTGACCTGTACTGTGATCTAGGAACGATACACGAGCCTCGCCACTTTGGTACTCATCCGAGCTAAGAGATGTAAGCATCTTGATAGCATCAGCCTTGTATGAATCACCCTTCTCCCCTGGGAGGAACTCCGAAAGCTCCAAAAGAGCCGAAGCTACAACTGCAGCAGCCGATGCGTCGCGTGGAGCCTCTGCATTAGGATCTGCTATACGTGGATCAGAGAAATCCCAATATGGAACATAATCCTCTGGAAGATCCTTCAAATATACATCAACAACCTTTTGTACAAAGTCAAGATATTTAGGATCTTTAGTCTCGCGATACATAACAGTGTAACCATAGATAGCCCATGATTGACCGCGTGCCCACATACTATCATCTGCCAAACCTTGGTGAGTTACACCCTTGATGAACTCTCCTGTATTAGGATCATAAACCGCAACGTGGTAGCTAGTGTAGTCAGGGCGGAAGTGGTTAGCCATAGTTACATCAGCGTGACGTACAGCCTTGTCATAAAGATACTTATGCTCCTCGCCACCATTCTTAGCAGCCCAGAACATCATTTCGAGGTTAATCATGTTGTCCATGATTGTGCTATATGGCCAACCGAACAATTTCTCGGCACGAGGCCATGAAAGCATAGTACCAACCTTGTCGTTGATAAGAGTTGCCATAGTATCGGTAGTCATCAAGATCACCTCTTTGTACTTATCCTTCTTAGCTTGATCTGTCTCTAGGCGGAAAGCGTGACCATAAGAGTTAAATACCAAGAATCCTAGGTCGTGGTCGTGTGCTGGAGTAACAGACAAGAACTCCAAAGACTCTGTAAACTTCTCTGCATCTGTCTTGATAGCCTCGTCGCCCGATGCTTCATATGCGAACCACAATACTCCTGGCCAGAATCCAGAACACCACTCATCCTTCTTAGTTTTGCGGAGGTTCCATACAGTCTCTCCTTCCAAGATATTACGAGCTTGCATAGTGTAGTCAATTGTGCCATCCGCAGCTTTCATTCCCTCTACTCCGCGCTTGGTTTGAGCGACGCAGTATGCCAACTCTTCGTCGGCGCTGATCTCGGGTGCTGGTGCAGGCGTTCCTGTGCAACTTACAGCCAATGCTGCTAGAGCTAGGAAAGATAATACCTTCTCGATTTTCTTCATAATTTTTAGTTATTTTATTGGTTATTAATTTCTCACACAAAAGTAAGTATTTTTTTTAAAAGTTTCATTATAAAAAGATACTTTTAATACACTTTTACTATAACTTTACCATTACTTTACCACAACAAATGAACATCCATAGGCCACTTCCTAAGGTCGTCCATTATTCTATTGCCCTTGTCGAATGTCGAGTTCTCCATTTCGACGTTGCAAAGCAACAATCCCATGTCGATTTTTTTGTTGGCGAAGTGACTATTTATGACATAAGATTTGCCACACACCACTCTCCACATTGCGCCCCATGTGTTGTCGACAATCTCGCAACGGCTAAGTATAACATTTTGAGGTGCATATTTTGGATCATCCGTATAGTCGAACTTTCCGTAGTAATATTCGCATGGGAACCACAGAGCCACTTGTCCGCAACCCGACACACGATATTTGTGCAAAAATAGATACCCCGTTTGCTCATTATCGGCTTGGATTCCATTTCCAATGCAATTGTCGATGGTGCATCGTTGAGCCAATACAAATTCGCACGATGTATATTTACAACCCTTACCCATCACTGGGTTCGAGAAGTCGCAATCCGATTGCAAAAGCTCCTTATTATAAAGGAAATATAGGTTGTGATAGAGTCCATTGCGCGAACCATTCTCAGTGAATACACATCTATCCATCACCATATTATTGGTACGTTTGATGTGCACTCCATGCGATCCCCAACCCTTGATAACTAAGTTTTGGAACAACATACGTTGATGGCGCGATTCATTTTTGCCCGATATAAATATACCTTGCACCGAACCAATATCTTTGCCTAGGAGTGTGAAATCCTTCATCACAACGTCGGTCACTTGCGAATGAACATCTATGCAGAGACACTGCTTTTCGATACCTTCGCCCTCGACGATGAATGATTTGTCGGTGCCTTCGCCGATGATCGTAACACCACTTTTGATATGGATTGTTTTGTTGACAATGTGCTCTCCAGCCATTATTCTGACAATACCTCCACCCTTAGAGCTAACATTATCAATTGCCTCTTGGATCGAAGCACCTGGAGTCACTTCCACCACATTTTTGAAATATTGCGTTGGATATTCGACATGGTGGAACTCATCACCCCACTTATCGTCTATTGTCGACAAAGCCTCCTGCTCTACAATCACCTCATCATATTTATAGATGTCATTTTGTGTAAACTCCTTAACCTTGAAATTGGTCACGATAGTGTGATTTTTGAGCAGTCGAAGTCCAAAATATCCCTCATCTTGACCCTTTTCCAAGGGGTGGTTAAATAACTCTTTGCCATCCATCGAGTATGTTGTGCTACCATCCTTAACGGTAATCACTACATTCAACCATTGGTTTGGTTTGAGTAGATCCTCTGGGTCGAGATACTCTTGGATCACAGGGCGAAATTTATCGCGGTCACCCGTCTCGATAAATTCGGGAAGGTAGCGTCTAAATCTCGTTGTTCTATTTTTGTTGCCCCCATATCCCACATAAAATAGGCTCATGTAGCTATACTTTCCAAAATCACCACCTCTCCACTCTGCACGCTTGAAAAAATTCTTTGGCGATTCGGGATCCGCCGAACCCCAAAAGCAGTTGAGGTCGCTGAGGCGATCATGCTCTCCCCCCTCCATCACAAATTTTACGCTATAGCTAATTTGGTAATCGCCCTTTAGCTTCTTGTCATACCACACAGTGAGACCCCTCACCGCCACAATATCGACACTCTCGTCGTCGAGCATCGTAACTGTTGTCGCTTCATCTTGTGCTTCGACAATCCACTTCGAGTGTTGACCCTCACCACCACTAAGTAGCTCCATTTTTTGAACTGAAGCCATAGTTGTGCCACATATCATTGCTGATATGAGTATTAAAAATATCTTCTTCATTGGTTTATTTATCTCTTAAATATTGAACACATGCTGCAATTGGAACACCCAATTGCGGATAGTTTGGATATGGGTGTGGATTACCAACTTGCATATCTCCCTTTGTGTTATATCCATTTTCGTTGTCTATTGTCACCGAGGCATCGACAACATATATTTGGTCTGCTTCGCGACCATCAAAGGTTTTGATTACATTCTCTCTCACATGCCACATCATCGCATTTTGGCGAGTTGTGAAATCACCATTTTCGTTGTTCAAGGTTCCGCAACTTGTGCATGGTGTGCAAAGAAGTAATTTTCCTTTTGGAGCAGCTTTGATGTATGACGCTAATAACGTCTCCATTTGTGAGTTCCATGTGGCGAAATCCATCGGCAGGGATTTATCCCTAAAGTCATTGAGACCTAGCATAACAACCAAAAAATCAGGCGCTTCAAAATCCCACATCTTCAAATATTTACCATAGTCAAACGACCACTCTTCAGGTTCCGAACATGAGATCCATTTTTTGCCGTTCCACTCCACATATCCACCGTTGAACATCAAATCCCCCTTTGTAGGATTCTTCAAAAATCCATCCTCACCAAAGCGACTCACATCGTAATCCCCACAATCGTAACGTTTATAGAATGGCATACCCTTGCCTCCCGTTGTTGCCACTTCGACCGCTATTTTCCAAAATGTCACATTTCCCCAATAGTGTTGTTTACCACTTGGTTGAAAATATGGATTATAGAAAGTTTCAGATCCTGTTTTATTCGAGAAGTAGTTCGCCAATGTCCACCCTCCGCGTCCTTCGTGCGAATATCCTTCAGCGTCGGGAACCCCTCGCAAGCCGATTAGCTTTACATTTGGCACATATCCCTTATCAATAAAGGCATCTCTAAAGTAACAACCCTTCGTGAAGCTATCACCCAAAAATTGCACCTTAACCTCGCCTCCATTGGTAGCTGGGTCGGCAGCACAAATTCTCATTTGACCACTCTCCACACTCTCAAAACTGCGACCATCATATAGTTTAACTTCGATTGTCGATCCCGACTCTGGAGTAGATATTGCAGCGTACTTCTCCAATCGTCCCCCTTTGCCATATGTAGCATCACCCTCAAAGCGAACTATATCGCCCATCAAATCTTCATATCGAGTAAAGGTCTGCACATAGAGTCGATTCTCCACCCCCTTCATCATATATTGTTTTGAGGGGAGCGACAACATCTGCTCTTGTGCCGAGATTGTGAGTGTGGACACAAGAGCGAAAATAACTACTAAATAATTTTTATTCATAATATTGTTAAAAAAAAGGGAGTGACATTTAGATTTAAATCAAAAGCCACTCCCATAATTATATATAATTATTTAGTATAGACCTTAAAGTCACTATACATTGCAGCACGAGTGTACATATGGCGTAAACCTATGCGACCATAGGTGTTTATCACCTTACCCTCTAAGCTCCAAGTGTAGCACTCTTCGCGACCATCGCCCTCGACATTCATATATAGGTGTGTATCATCCTTGATTACCGTAACTTTGTAGGTAATAAATGGCTTGAACAACTCTAGGTGAAAAAATGTTGGCTCCACCTCCATTTGGTCAAACGATATTTCCTCCGATATTGGATACTTCCTAACACGCAGATAATCATCCGTCGGATCTTCGTTGACCATTGGGAATGCTGCGTAGCTAATATGCAAAGGATCCATATATTTATAATATATACTCATCGTCGGAACATCGCGTTTCCACTTCGAAATATCTTTATCTAGTCCATCTTCACCTGTACCTTGAGCTTGGATATATAGGATATTAACATTCACCGTCTGCTCTTCGGTGCGAGTGTAGTTATACTCAATCTTCACATCGCCTTCGAATGAATCCTTTGTCCACAACACTGCGTGGTGAGCATCATTGCCATACTCCTCGCCAGCTCTGAAATCCATACCCTCGGCTGTGTTGGTAACCGTAGCGATAAGTCCATCCAAAAACCATTGATCTTGCCAATTACCCCTACATGAATCCTCCATCTTTAGGCTCCATTCGGGTGAATTATTGATTCTCTCAAAGTCACTCACGGGCTCCGATGCGCAACTCGCCATCAAAGCTAACGACGCAACTGCTGAAACAAATTTATTCATAACCTCTATACTATTAATTTACTTAAACACAATTAGTTGATTTGCTCAATTAGAACTACACTCCATGGTGTAAGCTCTTGTTTGATAGTGCAGTTACCATTCTTATCGGCAGAAACCATCACTGTGCGAAGGTTCTCGGCATAGCTCTTCATAACCTTAACTTGCTCGCGTGTTGGAGGCTCTGGTTTGCCCATCGACTCCCAGTAGTTGATGATATTACCGCTATCTTTATCCAAAGTCTCGATCTTGAACATTGCTCCAGGCTTCAAACCACGAAGTGTCAAATCCAATTGCTTAGATGTTCCGCTCTCGCGCTTATCTGCTCCGCGAGGAACCGATTGCTCATACTCCGCAGGGTAGTTGTATGCGATAGCTGTAACCTTTCCATTCTCTGAGTTGCTACTTACGAACAATTTCTCATCTTTGTAGACTTCAATGTTGCCCAACTTATTAAGCATGCGATATGCGTGATAACTTGGCTTAACGATTCCTTGGTAGTTAATCATACCAAATCCACCGTGGAAGATCGACTCACCGCCTCCCTTCTCCTCGAATACATCGGTGAAAGTCCAGTATGCCAATGAATTAGTAAGTCCGATACAATCCAAGTTAGTCTTTACGATATATGCTGCAGGTGGCAAATAGTCGTGCATTTGATCGCGACTATTAGGCGATGTACTCCACTCTGTAAGGTGAATTTCAGCTGCTGGGAATGCGCTCTCCTCCAATGCTCTATTCAACCACTCGATGTCATCCTTTGTTGATCCTACGTGGCGCGAAATATCCTTACCGCGGTTAGTTGTTGGATCCAATGGGAAATCGGTTGGGTATGGGTGACAGCTGATAAAGTCAACTGGCAACTTCTCCTTCTTGCAATATTTCAAGAAATCCTTGATCCATACACCCTCCCAAGTGAGTTTATTGATATTGTCGGCATCAATATTTACGAATTTAGAGTTATCCTCCTTCTCGCCATCATATCTTCCGTCAGCAACGAAGTTTGTAGTCGATGGACCTCCAACCTTGAAACGGTTATCCACCGCGCGAACAGCTGTAACGGTTCTCTTATATAGATCGAAATAGTCAGACTTTGAACCATCAAAGAATGCGCGTGACAAGTTTGGCTCGTTCCACACCTCGAAGTACCATGTCAACACTTCGTCGAGTCCATATCTATCGACACAGTGTTGTGTGAAGGCTTGTATAAACTTCGACCACTCATCATATTTCGACTTATCGGGAGTAACTTTAGCCTCCCACCAAAATACTGTTTGGCTATTTTCGCCAGCCAAAGGATCTGGGAAGAATCCCAACTCGATGAATGGCTTAACGTTAAGATCCAACAATCTATCGAACACCTCGTCGATGTATTGCCAGTTATATGTATAAACCCCATTTTTCTCGAACATAGGGAACATATCCGTGTGGAACAATCCGTGGAATCTCACATACTCAAATCCACAATTCTCTTGCACCTTTGCCATATGCTCCAACCATCCAGCACGCAACGCCTCATTAGCACGTCCTGCACCTACACATCTACTCCAAAAGTGATCTATCTGCTCTGAGCAGGTTGTCGAATTAACATCAACACTCTGCGCACCAGCTCCCATAGGAGCCAATGCACAAAGTGCCAAGGTTAAAGAAATAAATAATTTCTTCATGATATTTTTGCTTAATATTACAAAATAATATAATACTACAATACAACCGAGTTGATTGACATTGGTTGAAGTTGAGCCTCAACCATTACATCTCCAATCTTAACATTCACAGTTTGAACTGTAGACTCTGGGTTGTAGATCATAACTGTTGTGCGACCATCTGCCATCTTGAATGCAATGTGGTTGTCGCCCTTAGTTGACTCTAAACGTTGAGATCCTGGTTGTACAAAGTGTGAGAAGTGCTTAAACAAATAGAACTCATCTGTGTAGGTAACCTCCTTAGTCTCGCGATCAACAACAACCATAGAGTTTTGTGGCCATCCCCAAGCACTCTTACCAGTTTGGTCAAGGATCATATTCCAATACATATATGACTCGCAACCATTGTTCATGTAGTGAATAATGCTTCCCCATGATCTCACGAGTGAACTCCAGTTATTCTCCGACTCACCACACTTATTCTCAGTTTGCATATACTTAAGCTCTGGGTGTGATTTGTATAGATGTGGAAGAGCACGCTCGCCACCCCATTGGAAACCGATACCTTTGATATACTTATCAGCATCAGAGCTCTTAAGTACAGTCTCGCAATATGATGGGTTACCCCAGTTTACTGTACCCAACCAAATATCTGTATCTACGCCATCAGCCTCGAATTGAGGACCCATGAACTTACCGATGAAGTATGCCATATCCTCTGCTCTCCATGTACAGCTAGGCCAGTTTGGAGAGTAAGCGATCTCGTTTTGTGGCATGATTGCAAACAAAGGTACACCCTCTGCTTTGTATGCTTGAGCAAACTTAGAGAAGTAAAGAGCATAAGCCTTCAAATATCTCTCTTGCATATTGAAACCTGTACAGTTGTTCAAAAGATCTGCTCCCTCAGGCATTCTGTTACCCATCTCACGACCATTCCAATCACCTCCGCGAGTAGAGTAGTGCTCGTTGATCTTCATCCATGCTGGTGGAGTCCAAGGTGATGCCCAAATCTTAAGTGCAGGATTGTAAGCCTTTGCAGCCTTAAGGTATGGGATTGTGATGTAACGGTCACGATCGATATTGAAGTCACGCATACCGAAATCCTCCTTCACATCGCAACTAGAGTAGTAGCTCAATGAATAGTCGTTTGATCCGACCGAAATACGTCCCATTGAGAATGCACATCCATCAGCCGAGAATAGATCCTTCATGATCTTATCTGCAGACTCCTTTGGAAGTGTTTGCAACACATCCCAGCCCATTTCGTTGAATGAACCTCCGATTCCATCAATTGTTTGGTAAGTTTTGTCTGTATAAACGGTAATATCAGCATCGCCAGATGTTGCTACCTTGATTCCCTTCTTTGCATCTACCCATCTCTCAGACTCAGTGGTGTAGATCAATTGCGGCTTTTGTGCAAATGATGCAACTGCGGTTAAAGCTGCTACAGTCGTCAGAGCGACTTTTAAAAAGTTTCTTTTCATAAGTTTGTTTAATTATCTTTTAGGTTTAAATTTATTTCATTGTTACGACAAGTGGATACTTAACCATTGCTGATGTAGCCGAAAGAAGATCAACCCACTCATCAAATGTTGTGATGTTTGCCTTCGCCCACGCTGCACCCCAATAATATACAAACTCCGTTTGTGGAGCATAGTCGCCTATAAGTGCTACGTGACCTGTCATACCTGCTTGCTTTAGAACTGGATCATCGTTTGTGAAAGGCATGATTCCTGCACTCTTAACTGGAGTGGTGAAGATTGTACCTACGAAGATTGCTCCATCCTTAGGGTCTCTATCAATATCAGCGTATGCTGCAAAACCCTCCTCCTTCGACACCTTTGTTTGCTTGCTCTTAGCGCTAGCCATCACAATACCCGCAACGATTGACGATGACTTCTTAAGGTTTTCGTAGATAATTGTTGTCTTATTGAAGTGTGATCCTGCATCTGCTGTTATTGTGCGGATCTCGACAACATCTTCATTCTTACCTACGGCGTTAGCTCCAAATGTTAACTTCACAGTCAAACGAAGTGGTCCATTATCTAAAACTTCATACTCCTCATAACAATAAGGATATACAATAGCTCCTTGGTGCATCAAAGCCGCTGTTCCAGCTCCGAGTGTTGGGCCCACATTATAGGCATCCATACCATCGCCATGGTCTACGTGAAACGATACAGAACGAAGCATCTCATCAGCCTTATCTTGATCCGTAACAGCGACCTTTGCGATCTCTGCTCTCCATGCTGGATCCAAATCCTTGCGGTATCTCTCCTCCAAAATCATGTGAGGAACCGACTTAGTCCATACATCATAACCATATAACTTTTGATCTAAGGCTTGCGATGCAGGACCATAGACACGATATGCACAACGGTCATTCTCCCATGCGAAATCATCCAAACGCTCAGGGAATTTACGTCCATAAACCATTGTCTCGTACTCAGCAGGTACGCCCGCTTCGATTTTGTAGGTGCTCGACGATTGTGGAGCTACATCTACTTGGAAAATCAACTTTCCGTCATATGTGATTTGCGATGGGATCTCCTTTCCGCGTGGGTTATATACCACCAACGACGCATCGCCTTCTAGAGCTAATTGACTCTTAACAGACTCTAAATCAACCTCTGCCATCTCCTCTTTGCGATCTACATTTGTACTATTTTCAAATGTAACTTTCACGTTAGGAGTTGTAGAACATGAACATGCCATTACAGCAGCACACAAAAATGCAAATATTCTTTTCATCATTATTAATGGGTGTTTTATTATACAAAGATTGTTTCGAGTCAAAAAACTCGAAACAACCCTCAACATATCTATATAATATAATAATATATGTATATCTTTGATCTGTTATCTATTATTTTGGTTGTTTACCAATATAAGCCAAGATACCACCATCAACATACAATACGTGACCATTAACAAAGTCAGAAGCTGTTGAAGCCAAGAATACAGCTGGACCTACCAAATCCTCTGGATTTCCCCAACGAGCAGCTGGAGTCTTAGCCAAGATAAAGCTATCGAATGGGTGCTTAGATCCATCAGCTTGAGGCTCGCGAAGTGGAGCAGTTTGTGGAGTTGCGATATAACCTGGGCCGATACCATTACATTGAATGTTATACTCACCATACTCAGAAGCGATGTTGCGAGTAAGCATCTTCAATCCTCCCTTAGCAGCAGCATAAGCAGATACAGTCTCACGACCAAGCTCAGACATCATAGAGCAGATGTTGATGATCTTACCTGCACCCTTCTTCATCATCGCTGGAAGTACAGCCTTAGCCATGATAAATGGACCATTAAGGTCGATGTCGATAACTTGACGGAACTCTGCAGCAGACATTTCGTGCATTGGGATACGCTTGATGATACCAGCGTTGTTTACCAAGATGTCGATCATACCAACTTCAGCCTCAACTTGAGCTACAAGAGCATAAACTTGCTCTTCGTTAGTTACGTCACAAACATAACCCTTAGCCTCTAGCCCTACCTCAGCGTATGCAGCCATACCCTTAGCTACTAGATCAGCGTTGATGTCGTTAAATACGATTTTTGCACCTGCTTTAGCAAGTCCTTCTGCGATTGCGAATCCGATTCCGTAAGATGCACCTGTTACAAGAGCTACCTTACCCTCTAATGAGAAATTAGACATAATTTTTTATTTTTAGGTTGTTAAATTATTAGCGTTTATTACTACAAAAATATAAACATTTTTCATATTTACAAAATTATTTGCAACATAATTCATCTCAATTGTTTTTTATCGCAAAAATAAAATTACTACGATCAATCGTTTGTATTCCAAATAAAAATTATTATATTTGTAATAATATTGGTATGATTTTGAAATTTACCAATAAAACTACAACCAACAACTACAACCGCAAATAACTTAAATTCCTAATAATAACAAATAAACTAATATGAAAATCGTAACAATGGGCGAGATCCTTCTTCGCCTATCAACTCCTGGAAACAAACGTTTCGTTCGCTCTGACTCTTTCGATGTAATCTATGGTGGTGGCGAAGCAAATGTGGCTGTTAGTTGTGCTAACTATGGTCATGATGCTTATTTCGTATCTAAGCTCCCAACTCACGAGATCGGTCAATCGGCTGTTAATGCTCTTCGTCAATTTGGCGTTAAGACAGATTTCATCGCTCGTGGTGGAGATCGTGTTGGTATCTACTTCCTTGAAACTGGTGCTTCAATGCGTCCATCAAAGGTTATCTACGACCGCGCTAACTCTGCAATCGCTGAGGCTAAGGTTGAGGATTTCGATTTCGATGCTATCATGGAGGGTGCTTCATGGTTCCACTGGTCAGGTATCACTCCTGCTTTGTCTGACGAGTCAGCTGAGATGACACGTCTTGCTTGCGAGGCTGCTCAACGTCATGGTGTAACTGTCTCTGTAGACCTTAACTTCCGCAAGAAGTTGTGGACTAAGGAGAAGGCTCAATCAGTAATGCGCCCACTTATGGAGTATGTTGACGTTTGTATCGGCAACGAAGAGGATGCTGAGCTTTGCCTAGGTTTCAAACCAGATGCTGACGTTGAGGGTGGTCACACAGATGCTGAGGGATACAAGGGTATCTTCGAGCAAATGATGAAGGAGTTCGGATTCAAATATGTTGTATCAACACTTCGCGAGTCATTCTCTGCAACTTTCAATGGTTGGAAGGCTATGATCTACAATGGCGAGGAGTTCTATATGTCTAAGCGTTACGAGATCAACCCTATCGTTGACCGCGTAGGTGGTGGTGACTCATTCTCGGGTGGTATCATCCACGGACTTTTGACTAAGCCAAACCAAGGCGAGGCTTTGGAGTTCGCAGTTGCTGCATCGGCATTGAAGCACACTATCAATGGTGACTTCAACCACGTTTCAATCGAAGAGGTTGAGGCTCTAGCAGGTGGTGACGCTTCAGGTCGCGTCCAAAGATAAAAGCGTGTATTGCACACCATTTTTGGCACTTCTCTGCGCTTTTTAATCCTCACGGACTTTAGTCCGTTGCGGTTAAAAATGCTCGCGAAGCACCAAAACTGGAGCACACTATCCACTTTTCTGGGGTCAGACCTTGGGTTGGTGCCCCTACTTATTAAATTTAAAAACATACAAAATAAAAATGGCAAAGTTTTCAAAGATGCAGGTGCTTAACGCAGTGCAATCAACAGGTATGGTTCCTGTATTTTATCACAAGGATGCTGAGATCTCGAAGAAGGTTCTTAAGGCGTGCTACGATGGTGGTGTTCGCGCATTTGAGTTCACAAATCGTGGCGATTTTGCAAGTGAGGTGTTTATCGCTCTTGTAAAGTATGCAACTGTTGAGTGTCCAGAGATGATCTTGGGTATTGGTTCTATCGTTGATGCTCCAACTGCAGCTATGTATATGCAATATGGTGCTAGCTTCGTTGTTGGTCCATACCTCAACGCTGAGGTTGCTAAGGTTTGTAATCGTCACTTGGTACCTTACACTCCTGGATGTGGATCAGTTACTGAGATCGGCTATGCTCAAGAGTTGGGTTGCGACCTTACAAAGGTATTCCCTGCAGGTAACGTTGGTGGCCCATCATTCATCAAGAATGTTAAGGCTCCACTTCCATGGTCAAATATCATGGCTACAGGTGCTGTAGAGCCAACTGAGGAGAATCTTACAGCATGGATCAAGGCTGGTGTAATGTGCGTAGGTATGGGTTCTCAATTGTTCCCAGCAGATGTTATCAAAGCTGAGGATTGGAATGCAATCACCGAGAAATGTAAATTCGCATTGGACGTTATCGCTAAATTGCGATAATTAGAGACGAGAGCCTCTAAGAGAGAGAGACAGCCTCTGGCGAACGGAGTGCTCTTTGCGGAGCTAATTTATTGAGTCCGACTAACGATCAAAAGTTAGTCGGACTTTTACATATAATAATCATAAAAAAACCGCCGATACATCTATGATGCTCGACGGTTTTATAAAACCTATAAAACGTAAGGTTAATTGAAAATAGTTTCAACTAATAACTATATAATCATACCAATCATAATAGTAGACATCAACGCTACGAATGTACTACCCAAAAGAGCTAACAAACCATACTCCGACATCGTAGCACGTTGATTAGGAGCCATGCCGCCAACTCCACCAATTATGATACCAATAGATGCGAAGTTTGCAAAACCACATAATATATAGGTAGACATAATAATCGACTTAGGCGATGAGAATACCCCCACTTGGATCATCTCGACCAATGATTGATACCCTACAAACTCCGTCATAATCAACTTTTCGCCCAACAATCGACCTGCTAATGGAATATCCGTTAGAGGCATTCCCGTAAGCCAAATTATAGGAGAGAATAGATACGACAACAAAAACTGCAACGACAACGACGTATAACGACCATCCGTAACCGAAGCAATCAATGAATTAAGCGAAGTGAGTTCACCCACCTCAAAACATATGAAATTGAATCCCGCGATCAACGCATAAAAAACCAATAACATACCCGCCACATTGAGCGTAAGTCGCAAGCCATCACCCGTACCATTCGATATAGCATCCAACACATTCTTACCCACTTTATCCTTAGACACAGATACCGAAGTGTCAACCTCCTCGGTTTGAGGTTTGAGGATCTTTGCAAAAGCTATGGCACCTGGAGCTGCCATTACCGATGCCGAAAGTAGATGCTTCGCAAACTCTAGCTCCAACGCAGGATCTCCTCCACCCAACATTCCGATATATGCACCAAGAACACTTCCTGCCATTGTCGATAGTCCCGACACCATGATAAGCATAATCTCCGAGCGTGTCATCGTCGGAATATAAGCCTTCACCATAAGAGGCGCTTCTGTTTGTCCCAAGAAAATATTACCAGCACACGACAACGACTCTGGGCCCGATAGACCCATAAATTTACTAAATACCCATCCCATGACCCAAACAACTTTTTGGAGCACACCTAAATAATATAGTAGGCTGGTGAGTGCCGAGAAGAAAATAATCGTCGGCAACACCCTAAATGCAAATATATAACCAATCTCGTCGCCCATCAATGGACCAAACAAAAATTGAGTTCCCTCCTGAGTCCACGCCAGCACTGCGATAAAACCACTACCTACAAACTCGAATCCTGCCTGCACCGCTGGAAACGCGATCACCGACACCGCTATAATAAACTGCAACGCCAACGCCTTGAGCACCGTAGCCCAATTAATATGTTTACGATCTGTACTAAACAACCATGCAATACCCACAAGCATCGCCATTCCGACCGCGCCACGAAGTATTGACAAAATATTGAACTGTAAACTTTGCCCCTTAAGCACATTTAAAAACTCTTGAGACCCCTGTGAAATAGGTGCCGTAACCTCTTGAGCCGATATTGATGCCACAAACGCGACCAAAAAAACAACTGTGATAGCTAAAATCCTCTTCATATAAGTATAATTTTACTACAAAACTACACAAATTTTCTGAATTATAACCCCATACAAACAAAAATATTTCGTAAATAAACAAAATCAACATTAAATAATTAAATAAATTTAACAAATAAAATTCAATTATACATTCACTCTATATTATTGTTGTGTTATAAGAGTGTTAATATTTCCCTTTTCGCCCTCCAAATTGGCTAAAAAGTCCTAATCATTAGGTTTTTAACAAAAAAGTTAGTAGTTTTGTGCACAAAGTGTAGTGCTTTAGTGCTCGCGAATTGGTATAAAAATAAAAAATTGATTTTTAAAAATATCACAAACATAATTATTTAATCAGTATGAAGAAAAACTTTATTTTTAGAATGCTCTTTATGATGGTGTCCTTTGCGACATTGTCATTGGCAATGACGAGCTGTTCGGATGATGATACCGATGCAGGTCTTCCAACTCTTGAGGTCTCTCAAAATAGCTTTTCGTTCGACAACCAAGAGCAAGAGGTGACAGTTTCTATCACATCTAACCGCGATTGGACAGCAACTTCGTCGGATGAGTGGTTGACAGTGACTCCATCAGAGGGTTCGGGCAACGGATATATCACACTTTCTATGTCTGCTACAGATGTAACTCGCTATGGTACAGCATCTGTTTCGACATACAACTCTTATGGAGTATTGTCTACAGCAAATATCAGCGTAACTCAAATGGGCGAGAGTGGAGTGGCTTCAAATATTGTTTTTGATGGTTCGGAGCTCCCTACATCATACGGCACAAGTACTGTTACTATCAACACTATTAATTTTGCTGTTTCAAATGTTGCGAACTATTCTGGTTCATATGAGACAACTGGACCTATACAATTCAAAAAGGGCGGTGCTTACATATATAACACAACTGCGATTGAAGATCTTTCGTCTGTAGTTATCACACTTTCTAACTCTTATAATAATTTCACAGTTTTCTCTGGTTCTACAGAAAATCCAGTTACAACATCTATTACTGGTTCAACTAATGGTTCGGTAGTAACGTACACAATTCCAGCAGGAGATAAGTATGTTGCAATCTATAACAATACAGATGCTACCGATGGTAATACTGCTTATGCTGATTATATCGAGTTTGTAATCGGTGACAATGATTCAACAACTGGAGGTTCTACAGGTGGTGATACAGACGATGATGAAGAGTTAGGCGACGGTTCAGATCAAGGAGTTATTTCGACAGCTGATTTTAGAACCAAAGCATTGGTTGGCAACACTTGCACTCTTGAGAATGTACGTGTGGATTTCAAGAATGGAAACTACGTATATGTTAGCGCTGATGGCGTTTCTGTAAATGTTTACTCTTCAGAAAGTGATCTTGTTGTTGGAAACGTTGTTACAATCACAGGAGAGGTTGGCGAGTATTATTCACTTAAGCAACTCACAAGTCTTACATCTGTTGAGGTTACTTCGACTAGCGATGTTGCTCCTACTGCGGCTGTGTATACCGTAGCAGAGTTAGTTGCTCTTACTGAGGCTACTGTTGATGCTATCACAGCTCAATATGTGAAACTTTCGGGCGTATCGATGACATCATCGACAATTAGCCAAGGTGGTTCATCTATTTCATGGTACACATCATTGGGTGCTTCATATAGCGATGATTACGAGACATATACTATATATGCTTACGTTAGTTCATATAACGGCAACTTCCAACTTCTTCCTACCGAGATCATCGGTGATGGTGACGAGGTTGTAGATCCAAATGAGGGTCTTGGAACTACACTTACAATGGAGGATTTTTACTATATTTTGACTGATGCAGGTCAGTCTACAACATCTCCATCATTAGGTGATCTTGTAACCCTTGCAGAATCATACACAATTGCAGATAATTTCAAATTTGACTTTAGCGAATCTACAGGTTCGACTCTTCCACGTCTATATTACTATGGTAGTGCTAGCACATGGCAAATCAGAACTTATGGTAGCACATCTAACACATCTGTTATGACAATCTCAACTGTTGATGGATCTGCTATTACAAGTATCATATTTACAACTTCAGCTGGTCCATACTTCACAGTTAATACAGGTGAGCTTTCGGGTGACACTTGGTCAGGATCTGCAAGTTCTGTATCATTTACTGGTTCGGGAGGTACTTCACAAATCACAGCAATCCAAATCATTACAGATGGTGATACATCAACAAATCCAGATGATGAGGATAAAGAAGAGGATATAACACCTGTACCTGTAACATACACAATTGCTGAACTATATGCTCAAACTCCTGCAAGTGGCACTCTTGTAAAGGTTGAAAATTTAACAGTTGATTACTCATGCTGGGATAAAGGTAGCTCATTGTATGCTAGCGATAGCGAGGGTAACTCGATCTATGTTTACAATAGCGGTCTTGGACTTTCGGTTGGCGATGTTGTAACTCTTAATGCTTCGGTAGCATACTACAATGGTGCTATGCAACTTTCTAGTGCAACTCTTGATGGTGATGTTGTTTCGGGAACATCAACAATCACTCCAGCATCATACACTGCTACAGAGCTAGCTGCTGTTATTGGCGATATAAATGCTCAATTCGTAACGGTATCAGGTGTTGTGGTTGACACTGCAAACACAAACCTTACTGATAGCGAAGGTGGAGTTGTTGATTATTACAACACATATAATGCAGAAATCGAAGAGGGTTACGCAACATATACAGTAACAGGTTATGTTGTTACTAGCACAAGTTATGGCAACCAAATCTACACAACATCATTCGTTGGTGAGGGTGAGCAAACTCTTGAGCCTGAGAACCCTAATGCAACCGAGATTACAGGTGATAGTTTTGGTATTACAGCATCTAGTGATAATGTATATTTAGGAACTTGTACAGTAGGCGATTATACAATTACCTACGATCAAGGTACTCACAGCTCTTTGGGCGTTCGTTATTGGACTGACTACACAATGAGAGCTTATAGCGGAAATACATTGACTATTTCAAGTACAACCGCTATAGAGTCTATTGAGTTTGATATGGCTAAAAATGGATCTCTCCTTACAGTAGATAATGGTTCTTATGACACATCATCATACGTATGGACTCCAGAGGCTGGATCAGACGCAAAAAGTGTAGTCTTTACATTCACTGGTTCGGT
>JBCQUZ010000034.1:0-23704 GCA_047173645.1 Rikenellaceae bacterium | reverse complement strand
TCTCTCTTTTTTTGACATAAAAAATTACCTTAATTGAAACACGTTTCAATTAAGGTAATCAATCTTTTTGTATATCAATGTGTTACAGCAATTTTGCCAACTATTTTTGACCACATTGCCACAAAAAAAACAGCTTGTTCCACGTGGAGCAAGCTGTTTTTTTGTCACTATAGGCAAGTTCTATCTTAGCCTAAATAGGCGTTTAGCGTTGTTGTACGTTGCATCAGCAACCTCCTTTGCGGTGAGCCCCTTTAGCTCTGCTATCTTTGCGCAGATGTGTTCGAGGTACGCTGGCTCGTTGCGTTCGCCACGATGGGGCGACGGTGTTAGATATGGTGCGTCGGTCTCTAGCAGGAGTCTGTCGAGGGGTATGCGCGGTACAACCTTTGCGACTTGGCTCTTTTTGAATGTCACCACGCCCCCTATCGAGAAGTAGAAGTCGCCACAATCGGAGATCCTCAAATAGCTCTCCTCCGTGTCGCAGAATGCGTGCATCACACCCCTCAATCCTCGCCCCTTGAAGCCCTCTAAGATCTCGCACATATCACTCCACGCGTCGCGAGTATGGATGTTGACGGGTAGGTCGAACTTGATCGCTAGCTCGCACTGCGCAACAAAGGCGGCGCGCTGAGCCTCCACGTGATCCTTGCTCCAATAGTAGTCAAGACCGATCTCTCCGACAGCGCAGTACCCCCCTGGCGCGGAGTTGGCTAGCAGTCGCTCAACCTCATCTACCTCAATTCTCCAGTCGCCAACCTCGTTGATTGTCGTCGGATGAACGCCTACCATTGGACGGAGATAGCCTTCGTTTCTACTGCATAGTGCAGCAAGCTCCTCTCTGCCCTCCGATCCGCAGTCGGGCATCAATATTAGCTCAACCCCACCCTCTCGCGACCTTAGGATCACTTCGTTGATGTCGCCAATGTATTTGTTGTCGGACAAATGCGAGTGTGTATCTATGTATTTCATAACGTGTTACTATGGTTTATATAAATTAAAATTACAACTCAAAAATACCCCTGCGAAGCTACCCAATCTTATCGTGCGGAATAGTTCGCTCGTAGCGAGATCCAGGGAGTGTCGCCACCGCCCCCATCAGTTCGAGCTCCATCAGGAGACCATTGAGCTCCGCCGTGGAGAGCTGCGACAACTCCTCGATCTGCGAGACGTGTAGAGGTTCGTCGTAGCGGAAGCAGCCGAGCACCCCGCGCTGAGTCTCATCGAATGTGATCACCTCACCTGCACCATCAGCGTCGTCGCTCTCGCCACGAGCCGACGTCGAGACCCTACCCTCCCAGCCGAGCATAAATATCAAGTGGTCGGGCGCCGTGATCGACTGCGCCACACAGGAGGAGATCAAGCTGTTGCAACCACTCGACATCGGGTCGGTGATACGACCCGGCAGGGCAAAGACGGATCGCCCAAAATCTGCCGCAGCACGTGCAGTCGACATCGAACCACCCTTGTAGCCCGACTCCATCACGATGGTCGCCTCCGAGAGTGCGGCGATGATTCTATTTCGCGAAATAAAGGTCTTTGAGATGTTTTTGACCGTCGAACGCTGCTCGCTAAGGAGCAGACCGCCCGAGTCGAGTATAGCGTCCGCCAGCGTCCTGTGCGAGGCAGGTGATACATCGGGCAGCGGGTTGGGCAACACAGCGATGGTTTTTGCCCCCACCTCTAGTGCCGCACGATGCGCCGATGCGTCTGTGCCAAACGCTAGTCCGCTCACCACAACCAGATCGTCTATTTTGGATGCCAAATCCTTCACGATAGCCTTGCAGGAGCGCTCGCCATAAGGCGTGTTCTTGCGTGTCCCCACGATAGAGATCGTAGTCCCCTTGAGAGCTTCAAGATTGCCATTCGCGAATATTATGTGGGGCGGATCGGGCATCTGCTTCAGCAAGAATGGGTAGTTGTTGTCTGTCGCCGCAAGAATCTCTATCCCGTGGCGACGGCAATACTCCAACTCGCGCTCCGCCTCCACCATAGCAACCCTCGACACAATGCTCTCCGCAACACGTCGATTGAGCTCCGCCCGCGCCACCAACTCCCCCACCGACGCAGCAAAAATGCGCTGCGCCGAACCAAACACCTCAATCAAATGTGCTGCCGCACCACTGCCAACGCGAGGCGTGAACGCAAGAGCGATGTCAAAAATATCCATATATCGTTAAATTTGAGTAGTCATAAGTCGAAAAATCGCTGAGCAAGTTACAAATTTCGCAACAAAAACCAAAAATATTTGCGTATAGTTTTTTTTATTCCTATATTTGCACCACCAAGAGGAGGAGCAAGGTTTAGATAGATCAAACCCACATCTCCCCATCCAGGTAAAAAAAATGGTCCGATGGCCGAGTGGCTAGGCAAAGGTCTGCAAAACCTTGTACAGCGGTTCGAATCCGCTTCGGACCTCACAAAACCCCTCTACAAACGCTGTGGAGGGGTTTTTGTATTTTTTAGTCAATATTTGCGCCTAATTTGCACCTTGCACGAAAAATGCCCTCAAATACCGAAGTACCTGAGAGCATCATAGTCAATGCCACACATTACTATGGCAACACAAATGTACAAAATAATCTCGTCAATTCAAACAAATTGCTAAAATTTCATTCACACCGAGACTATAAGCCTTAAAAAGAGAGTTGAGAGCTGTGCAGAAACAACCAATAGCTCAACACTTCTCTCTCTTTATGGCTAATCACCACTCTACACCCCTGCCGAGACCTCAAAAACTGCACCATAAGCCCCACACCGAGAGTAGAACCGCACCGAGAACAAGCCCTAAACCCCTATTTCGATCTATTACACAAATTTATAGTGCCATTGTAAAATATTTTTTTTTAGAATTTTTTTGCACCCCTATCTATCATAGATAAAAGAGAGCCACCCATTACAGCGACTCTCTCAATCCTACTACTACTGATGATATACAAACTCTGCTATACTCTCAGTATCATTGTGTGCAAATCGAAATAAATTAGAGATACCATACTTCATATCAATATCGTGGTACTCATCAATAAACTTTTTCAATCGCTCTACCTCTTCAACCTTATCACCTTTGAGCGTGATAGCAACCTCTTCCTCCATACGCTCCTTGACTTCTGCCTTAATTATTAGCTCGCCTTTGTCGTTCTCAAAATCATCTACCTCAAAGCCGTGAACCCAACAAGAGATAGCCGATGAAAGAGAAGTAATAAACTCTGGGTTAATGCTCTCAAACGCCTCACGTATCATTTTTTCTTTTATCGCTTTTGGTGCGCTCTCTGCATATTGTTTAGCCTCTGCGACTGCTAACTCTTGGTGATACGTTCCGCCAATTTGAAGAATCTTTTTCAGCTCTTCGGTGGTGGTTGGATGACCCCAATAATTTAATGTGTCTACAATATTCAGATATGCAGATATTGCATTGCAATAATTATCTGATAATGCACGTTTTCTGAGTGTTGGTATAAACTTAATCTCTGTCATCTTCATCTTCGTCTACGTTAAAATACTCTCTAATTTGTTTTGCTTTCTTAGCCTTTGCAATTTCCTCAGCCTCTTTTTTATCTATAAAAGTGCTGATAAATGAACTGTGTGTTTGTGTTTCCATTGTTTTGTGTTTTTTTAATTTATTAAACCTTGTTCTTTTTTTCTCTTTCTTTCGGCTTTCATCTCCTCGATAAACTCCAAATCCTCCTCGTCTGCCTCAACTGCTTCACCTGCTGTCGGGTTTAAGCGTTTGAGTGCGCTCTTTGGCAAATGTCCGCTGTCTACCTTGCGCTTTAACTCCTTGTTCATCTCTCGTGCGAACTCCTCATCTGTAATGTCTTGTATCATAATATCATTCTTTTTTAATCGTTATCAAATCCGAATCTATCGGGAAATTGTGCCTTTGCCTCCTCCAACGTGAGTGGGTTACGATGCTTGGCGATCTTGTAGGCGATGGCTTCGGGGTTTGTCTCGCCATAAAGCGTAATGAGCTGCTTCACTTGGTGCGATTGTGCGATCTCATCCATTGCCTCAAAAACACTCTGCAACTTGTCATACACTACCTGCTCCTCGTCTGTGAGAGTCTTGTTTGCCCTTGATAGCACACTCGACTTGTACGACTCTGATAAAACCCAACTATGAATATTATCGTGATATTCGATATTGTCGGGTGTTAGCTCCACATCTTTTAAGGAGTGTAACGACCCTGCGATGGTCTCCACATAGTCCGCTGAGACTTGTTCATCTGCTCGCTTGCGTGCATCTGCTTGTAGGAATTGAGGCATATTTGTTGAGGCGATATAATCCTCACACTCTTTAATAAATGCGTCTCGCTTGTGCGATGCTCCTTTGAGTTGATAGCTTCGAGCCTCCTCGATGTTGTTCTCTCCGTTCTTTTTAAGGTGTGCGAATAGTGCGTTTACCACATCTTCGGTTTTTGTTAATTGTCTCTCCATCGAGAAGAGAAGTGCTGCATCTGTGTAGCTGATGTTAATTTTTGTAACCATTTTTATTATTTTTTATTCTGTTAATACTTGATTTTACCCTCTGAAAAAGTTATCAATGACCCAGCGCAATAGTAGCGGTAAAGCGTTTTTAAGTGCCTTTGAATATGTGGAGCAGATAACAGCCGACTTGCTGAGGCTGAGGCACTATTTATATTCGCTTTAGAATCGGGGTAGGCGAGCTTATATGCGATAGCTTGCGGATAACCCAATATTACCACTAATTCAGCAAATAGTTTCTCCTGCTCGTCAATAGCCGATAAAACTTGGTGGGGTGTCTTTTGTTTCTCGTAATTTAGTTTTCGTACCATCTCTGTATAATTCTAATATTCGTTCCTTTGTTGTCTTGTTTGAATTAAAATATATTAGCGTTCTGCTGTCAATTCTAACCGAATCTAAGGTTGAGAGGTCGGGGCTAATCGCCCCTATCTCCTCTCTACTTAATGGCTCAATCTCGATCATCTTCACTACGTTTCTTGGGTGACTCGTCTATGTGATCCCCTGCATAATTTCTGCATCCACACCGACCACAATTAAGCCACTGCATCGACTCCGCCCAACCTATCGAGATCTTACACTCTTTGAAATTATCGCACGTCTCGCATCTTCTGAGAGTATAAATATAGTGCTTGCTTTCAGCTATAAAATTAACTTTACTCATTGCTTTGTCCTCCAATCTTTAATAGTTCAGCCCTATACCAATCGTTGTAGTCGTTATAACCCTTATAAACGTATGACATATCTCGGCATCGCCTCGCACCGACTAAGGCGATAATCTCGGCAGTAGTAGCCTTGCCCGTTGGGTCGTTATCAAGGTAGCAATGAACCGAACCATAATCCCTTAGCAACTCCATACACTTGCGGTAGTTGCTCGTGCTGTTTAGGATTATATAATCCTCGTGGTTGTCTGTGTGATGCACTTTGTAGCTCAAAAAGTCAATAAAGCCCTCGAATACTGCAAGGCGTGTTTTGCCATTTTTGAAATGTGTGATACCCTTGCCTGTGCATAGCTTGTTATATCTCGTCATACTATTGCGCAGCTCGAAATCACCGCTATTGGTCGCAAATCCTACATAAGTAAATGCTTTGTCGATGCTCTTAATCCTCGCTCTTACCTGCTTGCAATACTTATTATAAATAGTATCGGGGATTTTGCGAACATCCATTAGATACGATCTCAACCTATCATCTGTGATTGATTGTACCTTTTCAATTTCAATACCTCTTTCAGCTACGGGGCTGAACTCTTTGAAGCCTTTAAGAGAGAGAGGTGAGTAGCTACCATCGAGCAAGATATTGACCGCCTCAATGTGATTACACCCTCTTGCTGCCATCATCAAGTCGATACATCCGCCATTTGAATCGTCAGCGAAGTTGTAAAATCTGTTCGCTCGAACATCAATCTGCAACGATGGGTTTTTCTCGTCTTTTGTTAGCGAGTATGTCATATACTTGCCATTTGCTTTCGGGGTGTACACCTTGCCACCCAGTCTGCGTACTACTTCGCTAATCCCAATTTGATTAGCCATTTGGAATCTATCTTCCATAATAAAAATGTTTTTGTTGCGTGCCACCTCACACGCAGTGTATTAATGTTACTCACCAAGAGGCGTTGGCGAGATATTTCATTTCCATAAATTTCAGCATTATTGGTAGTCCTCGTCTCTCTTTTTAAGGCTTAGACCACTTGTTGTTGTTGTGTTAGACACTTGTGACATCTATGACACCACTATATATAGTGGTGGTGTCATTGTCATCAAATACTTTGTCGCTTTTGTCATAAAATACTATTTGATTATCAATATGTTACAGAACTTTTGTCGCTTTTGTCATCAGCGTGTCACAACGATGACAAGCCTATTTTGTCACGACATTTTTGTGTCATTAGAACGGCATAACTTGTTCTCGTTCTTGTGGGGTTGTCAATACGAGCTTTCCTACTTCATTGAGTCTTAATAAATTAGCTGTAATAGCATCGGTGATTTTTCGCTGTGCAGTTCTCTCGGTCTTGCCTGAGAGAGTAGCCAACTTCCCTACAAGCTCCTTGCGCTCAATCCAACTACTCCCCCACATTGCTTTAGTGATTATCTTCTCTAACTCCTCAGTTTTGGCAGCGACTTTTGGAGGTTCGCACAATTCGGGTAGCCCATTGAAATTGATTCTGAATGAAAACCCCTCAAATTCCCTATTTCGGCAGTATAGAGGTTCAACGGATGCAATACCTTTATCATTGACTATGTGTATCACGGTCTCACTCTTATTCATAAGCTCCGTACCAAGATGACCACGTGCATTGTTATCAGCTTTGTTTTGGTGGAGGATGCAGATAATACCGCAGTTGAAGTTTGTTGAGTATGCCATTAACCGACCTATCACCTTGCTACTCTCGTCTATTGAATTAAAATCAACTACAAGATCTCTGATTCCATCAATAATAACGATGTCGGGGTGGATTTGCTCGATAGCTTTGAGGGTAATTTCAAGCCTCTCGGCTGTGGGGTATTCTCGAAGTGATAAGGTGATAACTCGATCATCATTTTTCGTCATATCCCAAGCGCACATTTTGTAGATACGTTGTAGGACTTTGTGAACGTGGCTACTACTTTGCTCGGAGTCGATAATCATAATCTTTGCAACGCTATCACCTGCTGTCATATTAAGGCAACTATCTTCTATTGTCGCAGCTATCGCAGATGTTAAGAACGTTTTGAATGATTTTGGCTTACCTATCACACCAACTATATTACCACGACTAAGCGCAAGTTGATTGCATATATTTAATAGCGGTTCGGGGTCTTTGAATGAATCGGTAATAAGTACGTGTGAATCAAATAACCTCAAATTCTCTTTCTCAAAGGCTTGACACTCACCTGAAAAATTCGTATCTTTGTGGAGGTCATAATCCAAATGTTTTTGTAAAGAAGCCTCGACACTTGTAGTAGTGTTGGGCTTTTTTATCTCCATCCTCTGCCCCTCCCCTTTAACAACTCCATCGCCACATCAACATCAACGATAATTTTTCTACCTACTTGACTGATTGCAGGTTGCAGAATCGTGTCCTTTAGTTTCTGAGCCGTGCCGTGCGAGCAGTCGCACAGCTCCCTGATACCTTTGAGACCATACACGTACCTTTTTGGTGGTTGTGCCTCTATTGGTGTTACCTCTTTTTGAGCGAGCAGATCCTTAAACTGCCCAACTGTCAGCATCGCAATAGGCGTGAGGTCGCTGATGTAAAATTCGTTTGTTTTCATTGCTGTATAATTTAGTATAAAATTTATACTGCAAAGATAGTGGGCGATTTTGTAAATACCTCTGTTACAGCGTGCTACACTCGTGCTATACTTGTGCTACATTCGTGCTATAGCTTGTATTTATTTCTAATCTTATTCAATTCAGCCCCAGAAGTAGTGTCTATCGGTTTTGTGCTTGCTATATTAGATATGGTAGATTCACTCTTTAAGACTGTTAGACCTTCACTAAAAAACGCCTTATAAAATGTTCTTATTTTTGAATCACTGAGCAGAGTATGTATATATGCAAGTCTAACACCCTCTTTTAAGTCTGCCCTATATTCATACCATTTTATTATGTCATTAGCGAGAGATAATTGCATCGGTATGTTTTCGCACCGCAGAACCTTAGATATTGTCTCTAACATCTCGATGGGATAATCATAATGAAAAACCACAGCCTCCTCAACTTCTTCTTTTTGGGGCTTAGTATCTATTTGCATAGATTTCATTAGCATAGTGAGCTTATTTATAACATCCTCGATAATACCCATAGTCATCTCCCTAAATGGATTATTAACTCTTTCGTGTCGCTTATCGTTTATCGTTACATAGTAAGGTGTTTCTTTTAACTCCTTGCGCATACTATTATAAAGGGTAGTGCATTGTGTTATAGCACTACAAATAGAGTGTTTATTATCAGCTTGCAATGATGCAATACTCTCATCTATCGACTTCTCTATATTGCACCATTTTATATGTATATCCTCAGTAAAGCCACCCCCAGTATAATTATACCAAAATAGAATGTGCGAAGTGTCGGATAGCAACTTGTATAGGTCAGCCATATATGTTTTATTCTCATTGTCATAAAATAATGAGTCCTCTATAGCCTTATGTACATCGTTGTGTTGGTGGTAGTTTATTATATTTCTCATTGTCTGATCCTCCTACTTAAAATAATCATACTTCTGCATCTTAGCTGCTGCATCCAACTCGTCAGCCTTGATATACTTGCGCAGCATCTTAATATTGGTGTGTCCTGTGATCCTGCAAATGTCGTAAACATCCATTCCGCTTAGATACATAAGCGTTGCGCCTGTGCGTCTTGCGGTGTGTGATGTTATTAGCTCGCACTTCTCGACACCCTCAGAGATCTTTTCACCTCCCTTTATGTAGTCGCATTGCACAACCTCTGTAATGCCAGACCAACGACCAACAAACTTTATATTCTCATTGAGGTTCTGCGCCCATATATATGGTATTTCGTTGTTATACTTTGCCAAGATCCTTTTCGCCATAGGGTTGAGGATTACAACAACTTTGTTACCACCCTTTTGCTGAGTGATTCGCACCTGCGAATATTGAGTTGTCAGAGTCTCGCCATCCGATGTTGTCTCCATTAAGGTGTGGGTACTTATATCGCTTGCTTTTATCGTGGTGTAATCTGAGACACGTTGCGCAACACAACACCCCAAGAGGAATACATCTCGTGCCAACTCATAGCCAGTAGCCTTGTCGCTTAGATCGAGAGCTTCCATAGCATCCAATTCGTTCTGAGTTAAGTAGATGTTGTCTACCTCTGTTGTGATAACCTTGAAGCTCTTATTTTGATATTGCGTGTTAGCGTGGAGTCCATCATCCTTAGCCTTATTTAGTACGCTTTTAAGATCCTTAACACACTTACCTACTGAGTTAGGTTTATACCCTTTGGCGGTTGTCAGCCAAGCGGTATAGGCTTTATATGTAGTTAGATCAATGTCGTTAAAATCAAGCTCTCTTTTACTTGCTACCTGATACTCTTTGAATTGCACCATTGATGTTCTGATTGACTTGATAGTGCCGTTGCTATATCTGAGCTGTTTATCCGTGAGTCTCTCACCTCTCTCAATCTCTGATATATAGCGATCTATAAATCTGTTGAGTGTTTCCCTTTGTCTCTCAGCCTCCTCACTCTCTTTCTGTAAGGCTATCTCTTTAGCTTCTGCCACTTCGGCAGCTTTCAATTCATCCCAATAGCCTTGAATTACTGCCTTTAACCATTTAGATGATAGTTCAGCCGTTGGCTCACTTCCATCGTTAGGAAATACAGCATTGAGGCTCGTGTTGATACGATCCTTGATGTTGCTAATGTGTTTTTTTTCTGATGAGTAGGCTGTCTCATACGTTGAGGCGATAGCCTTCTTTGTTGTGCTCCACGCCTTTTTAGCAACCTCAACACCGAGAAGAGCGTGTGCCGAGATGGTTTCATTGTTCTGAAAAGAGTTTACCTTAACTCTAATTTTGACCTTTGCGTTAGGCTTTGTCGCTGTTGAGCGGACATAAATAATGATTGATGCCATAATTTGAAATGTTTGTAATGTGTGTTAATTGACTGATACAAAGATAATAATAATACACATCATATCCAAATTCATTTGCACCTAATTTGCACCTTGTAGAATAAACTTTAATAAATCCTATTGGATTGCAAACTCAAAAACAACCTTTGTATCAAGTACTTACAAAAGGTGTTCGATATAAAGAAGTATAGCAGAATGTAAAATTGGTGTTCCGCTTCGGACCTCACAGCAAAAACGCAACAAGCTTATTATTAGCCTGTTGCGTTTTTCTTTTATGGTTTTTTTACAGAAAATGTACAGTGAATTTTGTACAGTGGGTTCTGCGCAGTAGGAGTTAATCTGTCTTCTTTGACAGAAAAGCATCGAATAATGCTTTTGAATACACAACACCTGTATACATCATCATTTTTCTTGAGAAAAAGATAGGAGCTATCAATATAGCAAGAGATATGATAAAATAGTTTATTGATACAAAGGGATAAAATATATTTATACCCAACAAAGCAAGCACTAATATTACCCCAATTATTAGACCACCCATAAAGTTTCGAACAAATCCATAATGGCATAGTTTATCAAAAACAACCACACTATCTCTTGTACCATTACGAAGATAAGACATAACATCATTTAATTGGGTTAATACGCAAATGCGGTTTTCTTTGCTTATCCTATCATCTGGCATATTAATCTTGCAAACTATAGATATGCGTTTTCTAATCTGCATTTTCTTAAATTCGGATAGGCGAGGATCAGAGAGCAGGAGAAGCGTATTACTTGGCATCTCAATATTATCTTTGCCCCAATATATTCGCTCAAACACAATCTTTGCCACAATAGAGACAAAAGTAGACAACGCATATTGGAGAGCAGTTACAAGTCCGAGTCCTACAAAAAATGTCATTATTTTATGGAATATGTCATTCTCGAATATTTGCAAATATTCATTAGCAATAGTCGTTAGGTAATACCCCCACATAAGTGAGGGAATAATTAATGCGAGTATAGTTGGATACACTCTTGCAACTTTATTATAATTTTTCATCTATTTTAAAATTTGTTAAGTAAATACTTTCGTCATTGTCGCCTACGATCATCATAGCGATGGGATGTATACCTCTACTTTCAACTTCAAGAACTTTGAATAGCTTTTCGTCGGTACTGCTCATTTGTGTTGAGCAGAAATGTGGATGACTATGCCATTCGCCAATATAAACGCATTGACCACCTGATATTTGCTCCACATTTATTATGTTCTGCTGCAATTCCGCACCTCCACGAGTGAATGATGATTGTGTTTCAATACTATCATAAGGAGCTGGAATAGAATGATATATATAAATCAAGTGCCTTTGCACATCAAAAGAGCCCATCAAAACGCCCCCTGTTTCAACATTATCCGTATCTAATTTCTCATCTCTACGTACTCTAATATTTTCAATTAACGATTTATTTATACAAACTTTCCATCCTCCGTCAGAAACATCAAACTGGCTCCACGATGAACAAGGGATTTCAAATCGTCTAACTTCACTTGAGTCTGCATCAATCCTCCATATCGATGCAAAAGCATTAGGCTCTTTCAATCTTCTTACGATCTCTTTTGCTGCGATAGAAGCATTTAACTTTACATTTGAATAATCAATTTTAGATGTTATTTCCCTGCAACTATTTCTATTATATCGAATTGTACCATTGCTGGGAACACTGAGATGATCGTGCAATTCAGAGTTCTCAATTATAGTTTGATAATACGCCATTTCTAATAAGTCAAGGCGTTGTAGTCGATCAGCATCCTCCATTAAGAAAACAACATCCGTTCCTCTTGGTGATAAGAATACGGAAGCTCTTCTTCCAAATATATCGTTTATATCATTAGATAATATTCGTGAGACTTGAATCGAGGTTGAACAATCTAAAATCAAACTAGACGTCTTTAATCGATCTAACGCTTGTGATGCATCAACTATATCATTAAAGTCTAAATCTATTGGATTGCAAATTGAGTCATTAACTGTGCGATTATAATAGTATGCCATTTCTGCAACTTTCTTTTTCCCAACAGAGTTATCCATTAGTACGTGACGAGCGAGATTGTGAGGTAATAGAATATCATTATCGATTAAATTCCATCTGCCAAAACCTAATCTTACAAACGAATCTAATATATTAGAGCCCAAAGAACCTACACCAATAAGAGTCATTTCAGACTGATCTAACACACCGCCACCAAATAGTGAGGCGTGTAGTGAGCTAAAATCCAATATTGCAAGATATTGTTCGATGCAGAGATCCTTCAATGTTTCATTATTAATTCTATTTACAACTGTTGGGTTGATTGTGCGCTTCTTTTCTTTCTGTTTAAATAATCCCAATATAACACCTATCTCCCATATTGTAGACTTCAAAGAGTAAAAATACATATTATAGGTCTCTGGAGTATCTATATGACCATCTCTTGTTAATGGAATTATCACTAGAAATGATGCGAAGTGATCTCTTATTGTCACCGTTTTACAGGCTCTTGATAGTATATTATTAAGTATTGTGCATATAACATTCGATAAAGACCCTTTGCTCGTTGCTATTACATCTAAATCCTTTAAAATAATTGGCACTTTAGAGATGCATCCTGCTGTAATAGGACTACAAGGTATTGAGTAAATATCATGATATGTAACCTCAGAACTCTCTATATAATCATAAATCCGGTAAAAGTTACTTTCTACTTCGTATAAACTGTGTACTCCTTTTAAATTTAAGGTGGGGATTGTTATGACTTTTCTTGCATTAAAGAAAGGCTCTAATGGTTGATCTTCACTATGCAATGCCCCTCTTGCAGCTTTTCTCATCCACTCTCGGATCTGATCGATGAAAACGGTTGAAGAGAAATTCATTTTGGATTCCTTGAAATCAGTCTCTGTCACACATAGCGATACCGGTCTTTCAACCTCCATCGCATTAGTGTGTGGCAATCCTAAAGGAAAATCTTCTCTCGAAGCAAATACAAGAGGAGTAGCCTTATCTTTAACATTACAAACAATTATAATAATTTCTTTCGACCTTATATCGACTACAGGTCTTTGGGGTATTTCGACTTCAATCTCAAAATAGATGCTAGCATCTCCATTCTCGTCAATGCCTGTGAATGAGACAGAACCTTCGGAGACCAAACTGTGCGAGTATGCTGCCAATATAATGTCTTTAGCACGAGGTATGGATACTTTATCTATGTCGCTAATCAGTTTATACATACCCATACTATCTTCTACCCGCTCTTGGAATTGGGGCTGACACTAAATTGGAACTGTTGTTTGTGGCAGATCTTGAAATACCGCCTTTTCCGATTGTAAAGATAAGAGGCTTTGGTGCATTTACCCCTCCATTAGATCCAGTACAGTAGAAGTAATTAGCTCCTACAGCCTTTACATACTCTTTCCTTGCAGGAAAACTTGGTGGATTAATATCATTATCCTTTATATCCTCAGATGATGCAACTATATAGGCGCCATCTTCACCATAATCTAAAAAAGCTTTAGCCGAGTCCATTGGCTTAGGATTCTCTCTATATGGGGTATCATTATAAAATGACCACGAAGAATGATGAGGTGCTAATAACAGATCCCATCGTAAATAATCATTATTGCTATTGCCTTCAGAAATCTTAACAATCTCATCAAACACATAATGATCCGCATCTCCAGCAATTATCACCCTTGATTCTACCTTTCCATTTTTGATTAGTTTAAATCGAGCTTGATAAACTATTGATGCTATATTTTCATCATTGTCTGCGTGGCTAATTGCGAGTGACTTCTTGAATGGAGAGTGTATAAAGATCTCAAGATAATCATTTACTAATCCATTAAAAGTATTAACACACTCACCTGGTCTATAATGTAATCCATCTTCTGTCTTGTCATTATCATTATAGCCAATTATTTTTACGCAGTTTCCACTTTTGAATCTATTGCTATCCTTATCCCTTGCTAATCGTATACGTCTATTAGCCTCTTTACGTATTTCATTAGCATCGCTAACAATATCTGTGTGGAATATCTTTTGAGTGATCCACAATTCACCTATAATAATCGCGCCCTCCGTCTTGTTGGTATTCGAGTAATCTGCAGGGTTGCCCGTATAAAAGTTACCACTAAATCCAAGACAGTGATCTTTATGTGGATGAGTTAAGATAAATAGATCTACATAGGGGTAACCTTGACTGTCTCTTTTAACCTCATTAAGTAGGTCTGATTTCACATCATATATTTTAACCCCATTACTATCTTCTTTGCTACTGCGAATTTGACAGTCAGTTAAAATTGTTGTACCATCATACAGCTTTATAAGAGTATTATCCCCATTTCCAACAGGGTAAAACTTGATTTTATGTTCTACATTCATAATATATATTTTATTTTCTACAAAATTGATAAATTTTATCCAATTTTACCAATAAACAATAGAACGTTATAAACTATTTATACACATTATGCTATAGAGCCTTGGTCAAGCCGAAACTATCGTGTTATTTTGAGGTGTGAGATTAGTATCTTACATACTTAAATTAATCTCATTACCAAACCTAAGGATATTATGAACGGTTGGTATGGCTAATTTCGTTGCTTGCAGTTCGACTTGGTGGCGAGTTAGCTCTTTAGAAAAGCCTTGTAGTTTTGGATTTAATATTTCAGCTAATTCCCTGCTATTGTCACATATCTTTAGATGATTTTGCTCCGCCATCATATCATACACTCTATATATTTGATAGTTTAACTCGTGTGTAATAAAATCAATCTCTTGGCCACTAAAAATCATCTTCTGCTCAAATTTATGAGATGTTGATTTCACATCAATATGGACTATATTATCACGTAACTCTTGAATTGTAAAATCATAGGGCAACCCCGACTCTGAAGAACCATTATACCACGTAAATCCAGTAATTTGTCCCTCAAACTTTAGTCTATCCAAATATTCAGCAATAAGAGCCTCTCCCTTTGCGCCAATATCTTTGAACATTTTATTCGCTTTATCAATGTCAAAGCGTCTATATTTTTTATCTCGACTATCTATTTGAGAAGCGACCTCTAACTCCGCTATAAAATCTTGATTGCTATTATTTACTTTGTCTTCCAGATATTGGATTACATCGTTGAAGTTTGGTGATGATGAATCCAAGCGACCTTTACAGTGTGAAGTGGATAGATCTACAAAACTTACAATATCATTGAAGTCAGCAGAGTGGTCGCTAAATAAGTAAAATACGACCTCCTCACTCTCTAATCCAAACCACATCAAGAACCATCGATAATTAGTGCTATGATCTCTATATATGTCCCTAATAACCGTAACAACAGAAGCGACATCTTTGCCACCTTTTTTAATCTTAGGACTTCTATATGATCCATCGGGATTTTCAATCCTATCAAAAGAAAATTCTAAAGGCGTACATTCATTCTCATGAATAAACATCGATGTTTCAACATAATCCCTATTTGGTAGAAATTGTAGTATATCTCCAAATAGACCAATATGCGTTGTGTTGCCTGTTGAATCACCTAAGTCAGCCTTCGTTAGCTCCGTGTATCCAATTTTACCCTCTACGTGTGTTTTAAAGAACATAGCTTCCAATTTTATATTTTCCCAATAAATATTGCAATATTGCATAAACTGTGTTTACGCTAACAGCGTTACCAGCTTGCTTATAAAGCTGATGATTGCTTACCTTTATATTAATTGCATTAGCTACAAAATCAGAACTGAACCCTTGCAAAGCAAAGGCTTCCTTAGGCGTAAGTTTTCTAATTTTTTGTTTTGCCAATTCCTCTTTTGTGAATTTATTTTGCTCTAAATAACCAGCAGGATCATCACTATTAATGAACCCATCACTATAATAATTATCTTGGCAAGCTCGGTGCATTTTAACCATTGTCGCTGTTAAGGGTCGAGCTATAAGCTGATTAATTTCCGACTTAGATTTGAAGTTCTTTGATCCATCAGCAAGAATAGTTGGCTTCAGTGTCTCCGATAGATAATATTTAGGTTCAACAACCCTATCTAACACATCAAGAACAGATTGCTGACTCATCACGGATTTGTTGGTTAGAGAATTAAAATACTGCAAGACACTCTCTGAATCAAATACAAAGTCAGATGGCATAGGGATCCTCGAAGCAAATATATATACTCTATTACGAGTATGTGCTAATTGGAAATTAGAGGTATTAAAAACGTCCGAGTAAAAATATTTGTAACCGGCATCAACCAATGACTCCTGCACGACTTTAAAGGTATTTCCATTGTCGTGTGTGCGAAGATTCCTAACATTCTCAAGTAGAATAAATGGGGGTTGCTTGACTTTTAATATATCTATAATTCTGAAGAAAACATTTCCTCTAATATCGTTAAATCCATTCTTCTTGCCCATCATACTAAATGATTGGCAAGGGAATCCACCTGTGAGAAGAGTGAAATTAGGCAAATCCTGTATATTCTTATCCTGCGCAGTAAACCCTACGATATCGCCTATTTCAACCTCTCCATTAGTATCATAATTAGCTTTGTATGTTTTTGTTGCATACTCGTCAATTTCTGAGAACCCAACACACTGCGTTACCTCACCGCAATCTCGACCATAAAGATCAATAGCTCGACGAAACCCTCCAATTCCTGCGAATAATTCTAAATGTGTTATCATTTCAAGTGCTTGATTATGTGCTTACCAATTATTGCTGCTAATTTTACAGGCACAGCATTTCCAATTTGTGCATACCAATGATTTGGAGTCCCTAAAAACTCATAATAATCTGGAAATGTTTGAACTCTCGCAGCTTCTCGTGGAGATAGTCCTCTTGCATCTCGTGGGTGTATATACATATTACAATCGTGCTTCATATGAGAGGTGATCGTTTTGCAAACCTCACCCTCTTTTAGCTTGTAATATTTATCTTTAAAGACATCATTGCGAGATTTGTAAGGCATTATACTCTCAATAGATGGGTGCAAAGAGTTACCTCCCTGTGGTAATAACGAGAATATCTCTATATCACGATCGTTATTATATCTATTTTTGTGATTATATAGTGTCCTAACCTCTGTGTCGCCATTTATAAAGTTATAGAAAGATGTCTGCTTGTATACATGATCTATCTTTTTATACCCACAATCATCATTCTCGATATATGATTTATTCTTTACTCTATTTGGCTTTAGCTGCGGCAAGTCAAGAATAGCATCTCCTAATGTGAATGATGGTTGTACGTCTTTTTTAATATCTTCAAATAAAGCCTTGGTGTCTACACCTACACGATTGCCAATAAATATAAAACGCTCTCTATTTTGAGGAACGCCATAATTTTTAGCGTTTAAGATAGCATACGAAAACTCATACTCGTCACCCAAGTACTCCTTAAAGTTTGCTTCAATTTCGTCGATTTTTTTCGCCATTCCTTTCACATTCTCCATCACAAAGAACTTAGGTCTGGTTTGCTGAAGAAATTGTAGATATGCCTTATACAGGTTATTTCGAGGATCATCAATAACACGCTGTCTATTAGCCATTGAAAATCCTTGACAAGGAGGTCCACCACAAACCAAATCAACATCCTTAAAGTAATGAGAATATGTTGAGTAGTTGGTATTCAGATCATTTATATCTCCGATAAAATATCTTTCTCTCTCTAAATGGTGATTGTGAATATATGTTTCACAAAACGTTGGGTTTATCTCATTTACAAAAACAGGAGAAAATCCAGCTTGCTCTAACCCCAAGCTCAATCCTCCACATCCAGCAAATAAATCTATCATTGACACTGTCTTCATAAACGATACTTTCTATTATACATTTGTATGCAAAAGTAGTGATTTTATATTAAACCACCAAAAAAATACTATATGTAGATACCACTCTGAGGCTTCTGTAAATACCTATATGTCAACAACTTTGCACATATAACAATAATAATAGTTAGCCCATTAAGATATTATTCTTAATGGGCTAACTAATTTACACATATTAACTTATCGCTTTTTTAGTTCGTCGGTCTGTATTCTAAGTCTTTCGGATTCGAGTTTTTGCAGCCTCGTTTGCTCGTCTAGTAGAGCCTTCTTACGCAACGCTTCTTCGTAGATGCTAACGTGTTTCTGCATCTCGATGATTTTATCGTAGTCACGATTGTACTCAAAAATATCCTCGATGTCGGCAATGTGTTTTGGGGTTGCCTCGCCTTTCATCTTGATGTACCGATATTTTAAGCTATTCTCTTTGAGCTTGGCCACTTGATTACCAAGCGTTCGCCACTCGTATAGACAGTAACTGCACATTAGTGTCATTCCAATTGCCCATGCTAAGGTAGCGAAATTACTAAGTTTAAAGTTGAATACCTTATCGTTTATCTTATTGCTCGCCCTCTTAAACTCCTCGATGCCTTGCGCCATTACCTCAGTATCGCTATTGGTGCGTTCGTTGAGAGATTTACAATATTTGTATATTGCTTGCAGCCATTTGGCTTGGTCATCATGCCTTTCCGTTAACTGCTCGCTAACTATTTTCAGCTGTCGAAGGGCCTCAGTAGCTACACTATTATCTTGCGCTGGCAGCTTTATATTACTAAGCATCATCTGCACTTTCGCAACATCGGTAGGCGATGCGGTGGGTCTCGCTGCCAACTCTTTGATTGCTGCTTTTAATGCTGTTAGCTCCTCGATCTGTGCATCGTGGAAATCTCTTAATAAACTCTCATTCATATCTAAATTTTTCTTTTTATCTGAGGCTTCTTTTTCTTCTTCTGCATCGACTTGCGGAATGCCTCCTCATCCATGTCGATGGCTGGGTTGTTGTCGGTGAAATCAAGAAGTCCCAACGCTCCTCCCGTCAGGCTCTCGCCTTGATCTTGATGGGTCGATTGCTCGATCTCCCATTGTGGCGATGGCATAGACTGCTCTTGCTCCTCACGCTGATTTTGACATAGTGCGAAATCAATCTTCGAGTAGCCAAATTGGCGGTCGATCTTTGACCCATTGATGGTGGTGTTGTCAGCCGTGAACCGCACCCCCTCGACCTGTGATGTTGATCCTTTGGTTTTGTAGCTGATCTCAATTCCATCTCTTCGCAACCGATCTTCAAGCTCAGCCCACGACTTCGACTTCGGTACATTCTTAACAAGTGAGTCATAGATTTTGTACTTTGTGGCATCCTTGCCCTGCAACCTGTGCCGCTTCACCTTCTCCTTGCCATCGGCAAAGTACAAACCGTGTTTTCGAGTCAGCTCCTTGCAAATTTTCTCCGAGCGATATTGGTCATTCGAGTCGGTGATCCTGCGCCCGAAATTATCCACACGATTGAAAATTATATGGCAATGTGGGTGCATCTTGTCGTGGTGGCGACCGATGATATATTGCGTGTCGAGTACCCCCATCTTCACCATATATTCGCGTGCGATCTTCGCCATCGTAGCATCGTCGAGCCTCTTCCAATCCTGCTGCGAGAAGTCGAGCGAGATATGCCCAACTGGTTTTGAGACCCTCCGATTTAGCTCCGACTGCATCTCGAAACTCTGCGCAATCGCTCTCAAATCTCGCACTCGGACACCATTCGAGTCGATCATATTTGCGCTCTTCTTGTCGTCCATCACGTACCTCACAAGCCCACTGAACGATGCCCCTTTTGTGATCTTCGCCATCATCGTCTCAGCTCTGTTAGTAGTTTGTCGATACGGTCTGCCAAGCGGATATTCTCTTGGTGTACCACTGCGTAACCTGCGGCATTTGCCTGCCGAGCGATCTGATTTAGGTTGTTATCCATACCGCAAAGTCTACGGATCAGATCCATCGTTTCGGGGGTGATACGTGGCTCAACTCTGCCGTTGGTGATGGCTTGCCGAGCGTACTCACTATAGCTAATCCCTGCCGCCTTAGCCCCCAATTTGAGGAATGCCAGCTCTCGCAAATTGAGCCTAATATTGATTGCGTGGGTGCGTTTCTGCGACTCTTCAACTGTGGGTCGCCCACCTTTATTATTACTTTTCATATCTTCATTTTTAATCTGACCATCGGGAACAAGGGTTGTTGTAAAGCAACAACATAAACTTGCTACCTTAATTTATGGGAACCAATAATTGGATTAGTGGGAAAAGTTGAAAACAATATGTCTTGGAAACAAGGAAACAAGTTTTCAAGACGTCTTGTTTTCAAATTGTATTTCTTAGCGTCTCATTTTCATTCTTGGCTTTGGGGCTTCTGGCTTCCTTTGTGCCATTAAGTATTCATTCAGATCTTTATGCTCCGAATAGTGTGTTGATTGGTCGATGGTCTTGATGCCGAGTTTCTCGATCTCTGCCAATGTGCGCTTCCCTGCCGTGTCGTTGTCGAGATGGCAGTGTAGCTCGCTGTGGTTGCTTTTTAGAAAGGCAGTTGCCTTACTGAGATTTGTCACGGAATTGAGGACACATATATTATTGATTGGCTCGGTTCCACCCTGCAAAGTGAGGTGTGATAGCATATCTATAAATCCCTCGAACACTACGCAGATATTTGAATTGACATCTATTGTTGTTGGGGCTTTGGGGGATGTGCCGCCTTTGTAGTATTCATTGCGCAGCTCCCAACCTCCGTCATCGCTCTTGAAACCTATGGCGAAATATTGCTTGTTGTTTTGTAGGTAGTACACCTCTCTGCAATATCTTTTGGCTATATCGAGATTGATTGCTCGCTTCTCTAAGTATGCTATCAGGTGGCGATTCTTGATTATGTCGGTTGAGATTATTTCGGTCTTTGGAGTATATGTGGTTGGTGCAGTTGGTACACTCCAATTAGAAGAGGAGAAATCTCCACGCTCCAATTTCGTGGCTGCTTGGTGGAAGTTGAGTCCATCGAGTCGCATAACAAGGTCGATGATCGAGCCACCCTCGCCTATGCCGAAGTCGTACCACAAATTTCGGAAATAGTCAACTTTGAAACTTGGGGTGTTTTCAGAGCGAAATGGTGAGCAGTACATACCGACTCCACCACGTTCCGTTTTTGGTGTGACTCCTCTCTCTGCAAGGAGCGATTTTATGCTTATATCCTTAGGATTATTCATACGTGTAATTTTGTAATAATGTAATAAAAATGATGTTTTTAACTATCACACAACTATTTACACCCCTTACAAAATGGCAACAGGATTCCCCGAAGTGTAATCTGGAATATTGCACTCTGTAAGGTATGTAAGTATGTTGTAATGATTTTGTAATCTATATAACTAATAGATTACCAATGAGATAAAAAATGATTCTAACAGGATAACAGAATATCGTCTATAATTTCTCTACTCATCGTGTAGCATCTGCCCGTTGTGGGTGGTGTGGTGAAGAATGTGCCATCGAGGGTGAGTCGCTCGCCTATGTAGTATTGCGGATCGCTGGGTTTGATTTTCCAACTGTTCTGCAATATCCTACGGATAAAGGTGTGTTCGACTCTATAACCTCTCATTTCGAGCATATGCGCCATATCGGCAACACGAAATTTGTATTCGTCCACCTTTTTAATCTCCAATATGTCGGTTATGATCTGCAACATCTCGGTCTCAATTTTGTTGCGACTATGGTTAATCATCTTGCGCAGTGCATCGGTAAAGAGCAATTTATGGTCGAACCACATACGTGACTCCTTTTTGGTTGACAACTCTCGATGGAGCAGAAACCACATAAAGGCAGGTAGCTCCATTTTCATCTCACCCAGCAACTCAGTGTTATCATCCTCTAAAACCTTGATTTTGCGAACCCAATAGCGAGTCTCACCCTTCTCGATATAGATGGGTGCAAGCTCATTATTCGATGTTAGAGCAAACTTAGCGAAGAACTCCACCTCGCAGCGATCTTTGCCCTTAGCCTCAGCTTTGTAGTTACGTGCGGTCGATAGATTTTTTATGCGTTCGCTATCCTCTTTTCTATCAAGGAGCACCTCATCTACAGCCACAACAAGTTTCGTAGCCCAATCCGAATTGAACTGAGATCGGAAATCAGTATTAGTGTTAAAGGTGACATTAGCACCAAACATCGCCTTTAGCAGATTCAGAAATGTCGTCTTGCCAGTGCCTCGCTTTTGAGAGACAAGCAGAATGATAGGTAGGCGTTGCAAGGGCATAGTATATAGGATTTGGAGGTAGTCTAACCCCATCTCATACTGCTCCTCAAAGACATGCTCTAAATGCGCCTTTATCTTTGGGAAATCACCCTGCTTAGGTATAATATTTATCGGTTGATAATCATTGTAAAAAGTGCCAATAACAGGTCTGAAGTCGGTGTGACTCGGCACACAGCAGAAGCCATCATACTTATCGACATCGGACAAGAAATCTTTGCTGTGATCTTGGCGTAGAGTGTCGTAGTTCCACATAACTCGTGTCTCAATAAAATCACCACTGTGCAGCGGTTTCTGCACGATTTTGTATAGGGTTGTACCTACACGGATATATTTGTCTTTCATTGGGCTATCTCCTCTTGTGCTTGAGTGGGACAATCTGAGATAGTGCCTCCTCGACCTCCGACTCACGGAACAGCACTCGTCCGCCAATCTTGTAGGCTTTGAGCTGAGACCTATTGACCCACTCAGTGAGGGTTACAAGCGAGACTCGCAGACGTGCTGCAGTCTCCTTGCGAGTAAGAAAGTTTTCATCAGCGTCATTGCTGATTGTTTGGGGATGGCTCTTGCCAACCTCATTTTGCACCGTTTCACGGATAATATCCGATAGGGTCTCAACGGTGATGCCCTCTAAAAATACCTTTGCCATTCAGATCATTTAGTTATGAATTCGGTGCAAAGGTTTATAAAATCTAATCTCGTTGTTGTGTAATTACTGGGTACCCAGTAGCCACAATTTAACGATAACTTATGCCTCTTTTCTGTTTCTTGGAACTTTATTCATCGCTATATAGAATTGATTGTCAGGCGTAATAGTGTTTTCGCCCAACGCATTCAACACACTCTTAAATGACCCTTTCACAAGATTGAAATGAGTGGAAATTTTTCTTGATAAACCACTTTTATTTACTTTTCCATCGGTAAGTAGAGGTGGCTCGATGTACCCATTATCAACAAGCGTAAAGAATAGAAGCGCAAGTTCAGAGGGTGTGCCATTCCACGTAAATGTATCCGTGTTGTGATCTATCTCCTCCTCATCTATCTCAAAGTATGAGGATTTAAAGCCCATATCTTTGAGGGTGTCGTTGAAGGTAATTTGATAGTCAAGAATATGCTCCAGATCACTGCTGTCTTCGATTAGACCTTCAATATTTTCAAGAATTTCTAGTAGCCCTTCAAGTGCGGCAGTAGCTGAGTTAATACCATCTGAGATCTCCCATGCATAATTGATCTTCTTTTCCACACTTTCAAACTCAATGTCTGGATAGTCGAATTTTTCCATAAGATCCCTTAGGTTGTCTATCTGCTTTGGAGCAACCTCACGGATGAATCGCTGTTGATATTGCGGATATTCATTTTGCAGAAAATCAACAATCTGGTGGTTGAATATAGTTATCCTATGAGCTAAAATCATTAGTGTCCCATTAAAATTGGGACAAGTTAAAAATTAAACAAATTTGGCTCATTAAGCCTAAAAAGTTCTTTGTCATTTTGAAATTTAGTTTTGTCCAACAGCTCAAGAAGCGGC
>JBCQUZ010000157.1:0-3708 GCA_047173645.1 Rikenellaceae bacterium | reverse complement strand
AACGTTGTCGAAGTAGTTAACAACAACTTTTGCGCCCTCAGATGCTAATTTTACAGAGATTGCACGTCCTAAATCTCTTGCGCCACCAGTTACGATAGCTACTTTTGAATCTAATTTCATAATTATTTGTTTTATTATTAATAATATATTATAGTGTTAATCTTCAATTATTTCGATCTTTTTGGCACAAAGAAATACCGAGAGTAATGATAGTGGTATAAGCGCTCCACCCATCACAAAGAATAGTCCCCAATTGCCACCTGCTGTAATCATTGGCACCAAATACATAGTGATCAAGACTCCCAAAACTGCCGCAGCACCACCTAAGCCAGCCAACGAACCAACAGTCTTACCCGAGTGAAGGTCACAAGCGATAGTCTGAATATTGGCGATCATAAATTGGAATCCACCCAAGATAAACGCCATAATGATCACGGCAGACGAAGCAGTTGTAGCAGTTGCAGCAAGTGCCATTGCAGGCAGAGTAATAATTGCTCCAATAGTGATAGCACACTTACGAGCGAAGTTTACACTTTTGCCCTTCTGGATCAAACGTCCCGAGAACCAACCGCCCGAGATACTACCGATTGCTGCACCTACATATGGTACCCATGCCGACGATGCAATCTCCTTGATATCAAGATTAAAAACCTCCATAAGATAGATTGGCAACCACGTCACGAACATCCACCAGATAGGATCAATAAAGAAACGACCCAATATAACCGAGTAGTTGCGACGATCACCCAATAGTTGGCCCCACGTCTTACACTCTGTCGATTTCAACTATCTTATTGAGAAAATCTACACCTCTTGTTCTATTTACTGTCTCGATAGAGAGCTTAGCGATAGTCGTGGTTTTGGAACTTGGTGCAACTGAAAATATCTCCTTATAGCTGCTAGCGACTGCAATTGGTGACGACACTACAACCTCAAGCATCTTATCAGAGCTCCAATCGTTAAAACGAATGCTATCCGTGACATTGAAACTAAACGTACCCTCAGGGGTATTTATGAGCGATGGGAACTTTGTTATAGATTTATTATGTGTTACTTCATCTATCGTAAGTTCAACATTAACACTATTATCATCCGACTTAGACATAGTGATAAGTGCGCTACTAGGTAGTGTCTCAGCCTCACTTGGGAGCATCCATACCTTTACGGGACTTTGGTTATAGATATCGACATCTCGAATTTGCCCCTTGTCGAAATATGAAATATATAGGTCTAATTCAGTGACTGCTTTCTCTATTATGGTGCGAGATTTGAGAATCTCAATCTCATTATCAAAATTGCTTGCCCCAGAAAAAATACCGAGACTCTCCAGATCCATACCTTGAACCGACGATGCACCACCGCCTTTACCCTCGTCCTTAATCAATATAGCCGTGGAGGCTTGATATACAGGAGTGGTATAGCGTAAGTATAACCATACGCCAGCGACACATATCACCAATGATAACACAAACCAATACCAATTAGCAAGGTATCGGAACAGTATCGCCATAAAGTCAATACTCTCTTCTTGCTCCTCTTTTATATCGTCGTACATATACTCTTTCATACAGTTATTTATTACAGAATTATTGATAATACAAGTGTCATTATAGAAACAGCGGTACCAGCAGCAGAGAACCAGATTGTTGTGCTATTGCTAATGTCTGCATTCTTCGCTTTGGTTTTGTTTGGGGTGACATATAGAATGTCGTTTTGCTGCAAATGGTAATATGGAGACTCTATGACATTCGCTCTGTTTAGGTTTATCATTATTATCTCTCTCTTGCCTTTGGCATCTTCTCGAATAAGTTTCACATCTGTACGCTGACCATAAATTGTCAAATCGCCAGCCATGGCCAATGCTTCAAAGATATTAACCTTCTCGTCGTCAATCGTAAACACTCCAGGTCTTGCAACCTCACCCAATACTGATATGTTGTAATTAACCATACGAACATTTACAATAGGTGTCTCCTTTAGATATTTTTTCAACTTCTCTTTAATCATATCCTCAGCCTCGCTTTTTGTTAATCCTCCTAAAGTCAAAGCACCAATAATCGGAAAGTCTATTTGCCCATCATTATCCACTAGATATTGCTGAAGAGCAGGTTGAGAATACATATTTTGAGTACCACCGTTACTTGGGCTTGGCACTGTTAGATTGAAAGGTATTGCCGACGCAGGATCCGAGGTGCTAACAGTTATGGTAAGTAGATCTTTAGCCATAATGCGAGCATCATACATCGTTTGATTTGTCTTCTCAAAGTTGTAACTTTCGGAGTTCTGCAAATAAGATACTTGCTTGTATGCACTACAACTCGTAAGTGCTGCAATAATCATTACAAGAGCAATTTGATTGATTTTTTTCATTATTCTATTTTAATTTTCTTTTAAAATGCGTGATCGTCTTTTCGTGCAATTACATTTGTGATGGTCTTAAATATGATAGATAGATCTAACATAAATGTCCAGTGTTCCATATACCAAATATCCGCTTTCACTCGACCCTCCATCTCGCTTAGCTGCTTCGTCTCGCCCCTAAAGCCTGTCACCTGCGCATAGCCTGTGATTCCTGGTTTTATTTGGTGACGTAACATATATGAGTTTATTAGCTTTGAGTACTCTTCGGTTTGCTTTGTCATATGTGGACGTGGGCCCACAACCGACATATTGCCTATTAAGACATTGATAAATTGCGGAAACTCGTCGATACTTGTTCTGCGCATAAAGTCGCCAACTTTGGTTTTGCGTGGGTCGTGCTCGGTAGCTTGAACTTTATCTGCATCCACATTAACTCTCATTGATCTGAACTTATAACACCAAAACTCCTTGCCATCTATGCCATTGCGTTTTTGGTGAAAAATAATTGGGCCTCGTGATGAACACTTGATAAGAACTCCAAAGATTATATACACCAACGGGAATAGAGTACACAAAAAACATAAGGAGAAGATAATATCAAAGGTTCTCTTTATAAATCGGTTATTAACCTTTGACAAAGGTTCGTTACGAATACTTAGTATAAGGACATTGTGGAACATCTCTAAAGTAACTCTACGCTGCAAATAGTTGCGCAGGTTCGGCACACTATAAAATCGCACTAAATGATTCTCACAATAGTTGATTATTGGAATGATCGTTTTGCTCATCGACAATGGCAGAGAACAATATGCTCTATGTATATTATGTGCGCCCATATACTCTATCACACTCTCGCTACGCCCTAAATATGGGCAAATTGAGGATAATTCACTATCTGGCTCTGTGTCGAAGTACCCGAGAACATTATATCCATTGGTCGCATATTGATACATCTCTTGATGCAGTTCTACAAGATTCGAGGTGCTACCAATAAATATTATATTACACTTGTCACGCCCTTTTTGTCGTAGTCCGTGGATGAAATATCGTAGCATTAACCGATACGCAGATATTAAAACAAACCCTACAATGGCATATGTAACATAGAAATCATGCGCCATGCGATTGAATCTGAATAGTACGAGGATAGAACACCAAGTCACCATAAAGATAAATATAGTCTTAAATACAACTTGTATGACCTGGTCGGATCTCACATTGCGCCTGTGAAATATAATGCCTCCAAATGAGAGACTTGCAAGGTAACTAACAACCAATACAGCAAGCTGCTGCATCAAGTCTGAGTTTACGACTGCAATATCGAAAATGCACAATAGAAGAGTATAT
>JBCQUZ010000156.1:0-3713 GCA_047173645.1 Rikenellaceae bacterium | reverse complement strand
CATCAATGTGGAAATAAACCTCAATATGATGGAAACATATTGACATACAACATTGATATTTAACGTACAAAGATAAAAAATATTTTTAGGATTTTAGAATCTACTTGGATTTTTCGCAATAATCACACAAAAAACTCTATTTATAATACCCCACAGAGATATACTCTGTGCGCGATTCGGGGTATATAAGATATTTTAAACGCATCTTTTTATACTCCTCCAACATAGGAGCCCACTCAGCTTTGATCTGCTCTTCGGTTGCTCCGCTTGCTAACTTTTTCTTCAAAGAGGCATCGCCCGAGAGTTTATCAAAGAAATTTTTACTCGAAATAAACTCAACACCTTGACCCGATTTTGCCATGAAATCTATGAAATATTTGAGCGAAAAACCCTTCGGAGGAGCGACCTCTCTTAGATCCAAGCCATAACATTTTTGCCCCTTTTGCAGAGGATTTTTATCGAAACCCTCCAACGATTGAGGCGTAAAACTATAATCTCCATATTTTGAATCTGGATAGCCAACCACTTGAAATGGAGTGTAGGTTCCGCGCCCTACGCTCACTCGCGTCGCTTCGAACAAGCAAAGCGATGGATAGAGTGCAATCGATTGTGCATTAGGCAAATTTGGCGATGGCTTAATAGGCAGATCATACAATTGACCATGCGTCCAACCACTCATCCCCACAACACTAAGATCAATAGGTTTGCACCACCCCTCACCCCGAATCATCTGCGCAAGTTCGCCGACTGTCAATCCATGCAAAATGGGGATCGACAACGCCCCGACAAATGATTTTAGATCATCCGAAATTATTGCCCCCTCCACATAATCATTCGGATTTGGGCGATCCAACACCACAAATCCCACACCATACTCCGCACACGCTTGCATCGCATAGAACATAGTTGAAATATAGGTATAGAAACGAGCCCCTACATCTTGAATATCAAACACAACGACATCTAAATCTGCCAATTGTTCGCGCGAAGGTCGTTTATTTTGACCATACAACGAAATTATCGGAACCCCAGTTTTGGCATCTCGACCACTTGCCACACTCTCCCCCGCATCGGCATCGCCCCTAAAACCATGCTCTGGAGCAAAAACCTTTTTTACATCCACCTTGCGCGAAATCAAAGTGTCGAGTAGGTGAATATGGCTTGTGGTCAAAACCGATGTGTGATTTATAATTAAACCCACACGTTTACCCTCCACCTTCGAAAGTATAACATCCACTTTATCGGCTCCCATCTCGACAGCTCCAACCATCTGAGTCACTAGAAGTAATGATAAAATATGTATTATGCGCAAAAGAAACTTCATATTGGTACTTTTTTTGAGATTATTTTATCACGAAGATAGTTAAAAAATCTTTGAAAATTGTTATATTTGTGACAATAAATCAAATTTGCAATGCGTAGAATATACCTTATAATTATAGTGTGTCTATCAGTTTTGGGGCAATCAAAGGCTCAAAACAGATCTTTTGAGTGTGTAGATAACTATATCAAAACAGCGATAGATAGTTGTTTTTTTCCTGGAGCGCAACTTATTGTGGGAAACAGCAAAGGGGTGGTTTACACCAAGAATTATGGCTACTTAGATTACTCTCAAAGTATCCCTGTGAGTGACTCTACGATCTATGACTTAGCTTCTTGCACCAAAGTACTAGCCACAACTTTAGCTGTTATGACCCTAGTGGATCAAAACAAAATAGATCTCGAAGCTAAGGTGGGTGATTTGATCGAAGGGGCAGATACAATGACCTATGCCGATGTGAAGGTCGAAAATCTATTATATCACGAATCGGGTTTCGCTCCCGTTGTGCCTGTGTTATATTCACTAGTCGAGAGTGCATATGACACTATCCCACTATTGTCACGCAAAAAGAGCGTCACAAACCCCATCCCATTCGATGGAACTTATTACGCCGCGAAGGATGTAAAATATAAATCAATCTACGTAGGTGGAGATTATGAGGGTATACGACTAAGCAAAAATCAATACATAAATAGGAATATTTATTCACACACGATGGATTCGATGATTAATGCGGCGTATGACCCTAATAGATTGGGTAAATGCCGATACAGCGACCTCAATTTCTACCTCCTCAAAGAGGTTGTTGAGCGCATATCTAATATGTCTATCGAAAATTTGTTGGGTGGAATATACGAAAGAATGAATGTGCGTGATTTGGGATATAAACCACTTAATTGGAGCGATATAAATCGTATAGCTCCTACAGAATATGACCCTCTATTGCGTCGCGACACAGTGCGCGGAGTGGTGCACGACGAGATGTCGTATGTGGTAGGTGGAGTGAGTGGAGCTGCTGGATTGTTTGGCACGGCACACGACGTTGCCAAAATATGTGCAATGTTTCTACGCGGAGGTGTTGATTATGAAGGACATAGAATTGTATCGAAATCGACGCTCGACAAGTTCACCACCACCAAACGCTTTAGCTCGGGAGCAGTAAGAGGGCTAGGGTTTGACAAACTCAACCCCAACAAATCGCCATACACCGAGAAAAGTTTTGGACACACAGGATTCACAGGCACATATTTTTGGATTGCCCCCGACAAAGATATGTATGTCGTTTTGCTAACCAATAGAGTCCACCCAACAAGAGCTAACCGCAAACTAAATAGCGAATGGCGCGGAAAAATGTGGCAAATGTGCGATAGTTTGCGTATGGTTAGATAGTTTTAGTAATGTCGTAAAAAAAAGGTTGGTCAAATTTATTCGAGTCCCCTCTTTTTAACGCAACTCACTGATTAACAATATCTGTTTATTGGTGAAAAGCACGACTCCTACATAGGAGACTACATAGAGCCTATTTTTTGTGGTCATTTCACTGCCACAAAGGTATGCAAAAATTCTGACAAATTAGGGGCTTTATTGCCCCTTTTTTGATTAAACCTGTTTACAGAGATTTTCAGGCATTGTGTAGGCATCATAAAAAACTACATCGAGATAATTTCCACTTAATCTGGAGACTATCTCGATGTATATTTATAGGTAATATATGTTGCTACTGGTTTTGCAACTTGCTTAGTAAATTCTTGCTTGGAGTGAAAATCACCATCCGTTTTGCTGGACTATACTCTCTCTGTTTGGTGTGAACATTATAGTATTTGCGAGGTGGAGACTGTTTTACTACGAACTTACCTATGCTCGTTAGATTTATGGATTCACCACGATTTAGTGTTTTAGCTATAAGTTCACACAATGCCTCTACCACTTCATTTACCTCGCTTCGTATATACAGCCCCTCTAACCTCGTAGAGAGTTCTGCAATTACTTCTCTATTATTCATACCTATTTATCATATGAATAACGACGGCAAAGAGGCTTTGCGTGAATCTGTACCCGTTCGTCCTTTAGGATGCGTTGAGCCGCATTATACATAGGCAAGCTCTCTACTCCTGCAATTTTAAGTGCCTCTACAAGCATTTTGTTTTCGATAAATTCGAGGTATTCACTCTCTTTTATCGTAACATACTTGTCTGATTCCGATTTAAGACGTGCCATATCATATACCTATTTATGATACTTCACACCGTCCATTGCCATTCTATCGAGCAATCTAATTGCCTCCACCATAAAATCGCTCAGAATCTTCTCTTTGTTGGATATTTCTGATCTCTCGCTTAACACAGCACATACCCCTTCAACAGTTCGGCTTGATGATGTTTTCCCATCAATA
>JBCQUZ010000155.1:0-3729 GCA_047173645.1 Rikenellaceae bacterium | reverse complement strand
CTCTTGGCGGGTTTTGGGGGTAATGGCTCTCCTTTATGCAAAGATACAAAATATCCAACTAATTAACGATCAATTAGTTGGATATTTTTATTGTGGTGATTTATATTTTGCGAGTGAGCCATATTACCCCTTCGCAATATTCGGAGACGTTTGCGGTATAAACCAATCATCCTATTTTCGCTATTTTTCGAACTTCGATTTAATAGGATAGATCTCTTGAAATAACTTTTTAATATTATCTCTATTTTCGTTATTTACCTTTTCTGTGTCATTAAAACATATTAGAGCAGGCTTGTAATTTCTGATCTTATTCTTGATATGTCGTTTATTTATAGCGATATATAGTGATGTTACACCTTTGTCTAAGCCTAAAAATATCGCTAATTTCTTGATAGCTCTATCTATCTTCTTCCCTCGTTTTTTGATATTAATTAGAGCTACAACACCATCTCCTGTAGCAACAGCATATAACGATAAAATATGGCGTTGCATATCATATCGGGTACGGAAACGATTGTGGATAGTCTCCTCGCTCCACTCTTTGTATGTCTCGATACATTTCGCTACGCTACTTTTGTTGTAGGGATCTATTTGGTGGTGTGTAGACCAACTACCGCAATTTAGTCCTAGGTCATTTTTTATAATGTTTGTGACATTTTTGACACTGCACATGTGGGTACCAAGTCTGCTATCTTCTAAGCGCAACCTTTTTGATGTGTTGAATCGACATTTAGGTTTACCTTCGGGCGTAAAGAAGAAGTTTGGAGATAACTCTCGACCAAACATCATATCATCATTGGCATATAGATAACACTCCGACAAACCTTTGATGCGGTGGATCGCTAACTCTATGGCGCATGAGTTAAATGTTGGCATAGCGTCTGGTGGTAAAATCTCTTTATGGTCGACAATTGAAATCTTTGGATTTTGAGTATCTAGCCATTTAGGACATTGACCATCGGTGACAATATATATATGGTTGATCCATGGAGCATACATCCCAACAGAGCGCAACGAATAGAGAAGTTCATCATTATCGGCAGCACGTCCGTCGCAAAATGATTCGCTATCTATTTGATCTAACCCATGAAGATATTTCGCTTGTCGCCTTTGCCACTCAATGTCGGAGCCATCAACCCACAAGTAGACAAGATCGACTTTGAGTGGATCGATAATCTTTTTTTCAAATTGAGATCTTTGCGGATATATCTCCTCCAAAAGATCGACCGTCTCAGCTCTATCGTTAAAAGTTGTTTGAGGTGTATCGTTGATACACAAAAGCGACGGACGAATATGTTTTAAACGTGGCAAAGTTGTCGTTTTATGTAGTGCCAAACAGAGTGATTTCACATTTGAAGTAATACCTAAAAACTTGTGAAGAGATGCTCTTATACCAAGTAGCTTAGGTAGTTTCTCGATTATAGCCACCCCGTCGCCCATAGCCACAGCATACAACGATAGGATGTGACGTTGCATATCGTCTCGTGTACGGAAACGGTTCGAAATAGTGGCATCGCTCCACTCTTTATATTTTTGTAGACTTCTTTCTACACTACTTTTTGTGTATGCCGATATTTGGTGATAAGGTACCCAGTTTGCACAATTTAAACCATAATCGTGAGTTATGGTGTCGATTGCCTTTTTGACAGTTGTGTTATAGGTACTATTTAGGGCGTTTGGTTTAGATAATCTTCGACTCTTTATGAAGTAGCATTTAGCGACTCCTTCTGGTGTGAAGAATAGCTCGGGTGATACTGCTTTACCAAACATCATATCGTCGTTGGCATAGAGGTAATGTTCCGAAAGCCCTTTGATACGATGTATTCCTAGCTCTATTGCTACGGAGTTATAGAGTGGTAGCACTTCGGCTGGAAATAACTCTTTGTGATCTACTATTGTGATCTTCGGATTTTGAGTATCTAGCCACTTTGGCTGTTGACCATCGGTGACTATATAGATGTGATTGATCCATGGAGCATACATCTCGACAGAGCGCAACGAGTAACGCAACTCATCACTATTTACGCTACGAGCTTCGCTAAATGTCTCCCTATCGTCTTGGTTCACATCATTTAGATGTGATAATTTGCGCTTTTGCCACACAGGATCCGCACCATCAACCCATAAATAAACTAAATCAATCCTCATGTGATGTTAAAGAAGTGTTAAAATTGTGTTAAAATTCACACAAAGGTATGCAAAATTTCATAAAGAATCAAAAGAGGTGACGAAATATTTAAATTCCATCACCTCTTTGGGGATTATAAAGCCTTAAAATGTTACTTTATGATATTTATTTGTTTATGATCTTATTTTCAGATCCTAGATCTTCGACTTCGCCGTTAGTTGAGACTTCGCAGGCTGAGGCACGACTGTTGAGTATAGTTTTTAAACCCGTAGTATTTGAGAGTTTCACACCTTTGGCTCCCGTCACTTTGTTGATGTCGACATCGGGAGTTCTAAACATTGCAACATCGCCTCTAAAAGATTCTCCAAAAACAATCGGAAGATCACACTTTGCCCCCTTGGCGATTGATAATGAAATATCGTGTTTCGATCCATTAATTTCGGCAGCACGTATAGGCGAATAATCACTTTGGCTATCTGTAATCTCGATCTCTACTTTGCTTCCTTGGGCTTTAGTGTATGGAAATGTGAGAACTGGCCCATATTTAGCATCGCACTTGCCACCTTCTACAACCGCACCACTATCTAGGCTAAATCCAAATTGACACTCAATAGCTTCGCAATTGATGATATTGAGATCTCCATTTGCTGAGCCTAACGATACATCGAATCCTGTACGCATTTTGATAGCCTTGCAATTTACTACATTTAGTCCAACGGTTTTACGACCATTTACTCCAGAAGCATAGATTCGATAAGCATCCTCCGAAAGGGCTTTCATCTCGCCTGCAACCATATATCCTGGGTGATATAAAGTCTTAAAATTTGCATCAAAAGCCAAACCCGATGTCTCTGCCATCATCTCATCTGTAGAGCGCATTTGACCCTCTACTACACATCCTTGAATCAATGTGTTAACCGCTCCTTGCAGATATATTCCGTGACCATAGGCGTGTGATAAAAATCTACTATCTAGAACTTTACAATCAATTCCAGCAATCAACAGTACGCAGTGTTTGCGAAGTTTAACCATACTTCCACCTCCCTTGCCTAGCAAGTGTCCATATCCGTATGGTGATGATCCTTCGGCGAATATATCAGCATCAATGAGTGTGTTTCTATCACCCATCAAATATACGCTGTTTGACCCTCTACCTGGCACGTGATTACCATAATCGACCAGTTTTAGACCTTTGATATAATTATCGTTGCCACTGATTAGTGCCTCGGCAAACTCAATATATCCATATTGACCCAAGAGTTTAGTGTCGACATTTATGGTTGATCCCGACATGTCGACAGTGTTGTTATTACCCGAAAAGTGGAGCAAGATGCAGATCTCAAATTTGCTATCTAAGAGTTTCCCATTTTTATATTGATCGTATTTTGCACTCGACACAAGTTTCTTGGAATCAATCGTGTAGGTGTTAGGTTCGAGGCGAACCTTCACGCCATCTTTTTTGATCTCCTTTTGGAGCGCTTCGATAGAGTTGACGGTTATATAGCCATCATTTGCATTGGCATTCAATGTGCATAAGCACAGCATAAAAATAGCAAAAAGGTTTTTTAGGTGTTTCATAGGTATAAATTTGGTTTAACTAA
>JBCQUZ010000033.1:0-24321 GCA_047173645.1 Rikenellaceae bacterium | reverse complement strand
CATCTGTGCAATTGTTCACAAGACAAGGGCTAACTCTTAATTTGTCAAAACACAAAGAATATTAACAAAATAGCTGAAATATAGCTATTTATAATGATTTAATTTACGTATGAAAACAAAACTTATATCAATAGCGCTAATTTTAGCCTTTATTACATCATTTACATTTGCATCGGGAGCCAAATCCGATAGCGTATCTTCGCAAGTAAAAATGTCGACACCAATAACCCCCGACCCCGACCTTAGATGGGGTAAACTCAAGAGTGGTACATCATATTACATACGCCACAATGCAAAGCCACAAGGACAGGCGGATTTCTATATTGTATCTGATGTTGGGGCAATCCAAGAGGATGACGATCAACAGGGGTTGGCTCACTTCCTCGAACATATGGCATTCAACGGGACAAAAAACTTCGATGGCAAGGAGATTATCGAATATCTCGAAACAATAGGGGTGAAGTTTGGATCCAATCTAAATGCTTCGACTTCGTGGGATGTTACAACATATCTAATCAAAGATGTGCCAGTTGCACGAGAGGGTGTGATAGATTCAGCTTTGATGATCCTCCACGATTGGGCACATTTTATAACCCCCATACCCTCCGAGATCGACAAAGAGCGCGGAGTTATCAAGGAGGAGTTACGCACGCGCGATAATGCAAATTGGAGATCTACAATGGAACTTATAAAGGCTTTGGGCAAGGGGACAAAATATGCGGAGCGTAACCTTATAGGTTATCTGGATTATCTGGAGAGCTTCGAACCCGAGGTGCTTACTAGATTCTATGAGGAGTGGTATCGCCCCGAATATCAAGCTATAATAATCGTTGGAGATATTGATGCAGAGCAAGTTGAGCAAAAACTCATAGCGCTAATGGCAGATATTGAGCCTTCGGGTGAAGGGGTGTCTCAAAAGGAGATCATCAAGATTCCAGATAATGAGGAGCCGATAATTTCGATATTCACCGATCCCGAGATGCAATACTCTTCGGCTTCGATATTTATTAAGCGTGATGCGGTGCCACAGGCTCAAAATAGCACCCTCTATCGCGAATATCTCAATATCGCGTTGAATCTTATGACACGAATGCAGAATGAACGTCTGCAAGATATTACAATGCAACCAAATGCCCCATTCTTAGGGGGTTATATGTCGAGTGGTAATATCGGAGTGATCCCCACAATGGATAACCTTATATTTACGGTGCAGAGTGCTGACGGCAAACTCCCCGAGGCTCTGACTGCCCTTGTTACGGAGATGGAACGTACACGTCAACATGGCTTCACGGAGTCGGAATTTGAGCGAGCAAAGGAGGATCTTATGAGTAGTGCTCAACGTGCATATGCCAATCGTTCTGATAGATACAACAATAGCTTTGTGCAACGTTACATCAATAATTTTAGATTCAATATGCCAATTCCTTCGGCAGAGGAGGAGTGGGAAATTGATAGTACCCTTATAAATAAAATCACCCTTGCGGAGGTAAATGCACTCACCACATTTATGACCCACACAAATAATGTCGTGGCACTAAATGCGCCCCAAAAAGAGGGGATAGAGAACCCTTCGCAGGAGGATGTTTTGCGAATAATAAACGACGCGCGCAACGCCGAAATAGCTCCATTCGAAGATACCCTTGTGCGCGAAGCTCTTATTGGCAGCGAACAGGAATTGATTGGTTCCAAGGTGGTTAAAGAGAGCAAGGAGAGTCGTGCAGAGGCAATTGTTTGGAGGCTCGACAATGGAATCGAGGTGGTAGTAAAACCCACAAAGCTCAAAGCTGACGAGGTGATAGTGAGAGGTTACACCCAAGGAGGAGCATCGACGCTGAGCGATGAAGATTACTACATGGGGCTCTTTATGCCCTCGATTTTGGGTTCATCGGGAGTCTCGAAATTCTCTGCTGCAGAGTTGGGTAAACAACTTTCGGGCAAAATAGCTGGTGCGTCGTTGTATGTTGGCGAATATTCAAATGGAGTGTCGGCATCGTCGTCTGTGGCAGATGTCGAGACGATGTTGCAACTTATCTATTTGAACTTCACAGCGCCTCGTTTTGACCTTAAAGATTTCGAGATTTTTAGAGATCAAATGCGTGCAAATATTGTAAATTCGCAAAATGATCCTGACTATATCGCATCAAAACGCTTCGCCAAAGTGGCTTATGGAGACTCTCCACGCAAGGAGCTTCTTTCGATGGAGATGATCGATGCCTTTGAGTTCGAGAAGCTACCTGCATTGCACGATAAATTATTTGGTAATGGAGCTGACTTTAGATTTACAATAATCGGAAGTGTCGATACCGCAACACTTAAACCTATGGTCGAGAGATATATCGGTTCACTTCCAGTACCCAAACGAAAGAGTTTAACCTATGTCAATGATAAAGTTTTTCCGATCAAAGGAGCTGTTGTCGATGACTTCACACAATCAATGATTCAACCTAAAGTATCGGTTATGATTCTATATTCGGGCAAGATGAAATATGATCTCAAAAACAAAGTTGTGGCATCATATCTCAATATGGCTCTTGATAATCAATACCTTGAAAGCGTGCGCGAAGAGAAGGGTGGAACATATGGCGTGCGTTCGAGAATGATTCTCGATAGAGTGCCCGAAAATCGCTATAAGCTCAATATCTCGTTTGACACCAATACAGATCAAGCCGATGAATTAATACCACTCATTGAATCTGAGATCGAAAAGATTGCAACGCAAGGAGTTGACCCTATGCAGATTAGCAAAAGTAGAGAATTTATGCTCAAAGATTATAAAAATAGTTTGGAGCGCAACAGTAGCATTGCGGGATATATCTCTGCCCTCTACACCTCCAAAATCGACTACTTCGCTGATTACGAAGCAACTGTAAATGCCGTCACTAGCGATGACATAAAAGATATGGCGCAACAAATCCTAAAGGATAAAAACCGCGTCGAGGTGGTTATGCGACCTGAATAGGGTAGCATTTTTTAAGCTAAATGATGATTATTAAATTTAAACTATTTGGTAAACATCATTTAGCTTGAAAATCCCAAATCTTACATCTTGCATATATGCGCAAAAAAAGATCTTCCACAACGGAAGATCTTTTAAATTATTACAATTATGCTTTTAATTAAGCATACTTGAATGTTGACTCACAAGATACAGTAAGTTTCTTGCGTCCTTTTGCACGACGAGCAGCAAGTACCTTGCGACCGTTAGCAGTTGACATTCTTAGGCGGAAACCGTGCTTGTTAATACGCTTTCTGCGAGAAGGCTGATAAGTTCTTTTAGTTGCCATAATATTATACTATTTTTGTTTTTTTAATTCTATACCCAACGGAGTGCAAAGATAAGATAAAATTTCGTAGTATGAAAATATTTATGCAAAATAATCACAAAAAATGTAAAATGAAAGTGTTGTCAATAAAATAAGTGGAAAATCTCGATAAAATTATTACCTTTACATACAAATCAAAATTATACAACAATGGCAATTTTTAAGGTCGAGGGAGGTCACAAACTAAGTGGCGAAATTACACCTCAAGGGGCTAAGAATGAAGCTCTTCAAATTATATGCGCAACTCTTTTGAGTGCCGAAAAAATCGTAATAGATAACATTCCTCAAATCTTGGATGTACTCCAACTGATTGATTTGTTGGGAGCTATGGGCGTAGAGGTCGAAAAATTATCGGATAATCAATACTCATTCTGCGCCGCAAATATAGATTTAGATTATTTGAGAAGTGAGGATTACAGCAAACGTTGCACCAAGCTACGTGGATCGGTGATGATGGTGGGTCCTCTGCTCGCGCGCTTTGGCGTGGGGTATATCCCAAAGCCTGGAGGCGATAAAATCGGACGTAGACGATTAGATACCCATTTCATTGGATTTCAAAAATTAGGTGCAGAGTTCAACTTCGATGCAGGCGAAGAGTTCTTTACGGTCGAGGCACGCGATGGACTCAAGGGATGTTATATGTTGTTGGACGAAGCGTCGGTCACAGGAACTGCCAATATTGTTATGGCGGCGGTGTTGGCTAAGGGGCGCACAACAATATATAATGCAGCGTGCGAACCATATCTTCAACAACTATGTAAGATGCTAAATCGTATGGGTGCCAAAATTTCGGGCATCGCGTCGAACCTTTTAGTCATTGATGGAGTCGATGTGTTGGGCGGAACAGAACATCGAATGTTGCCCGATATGATTGAGGTGGGTAGCTTTATAGGGATGGCGGCGATGACAAATTCGGAGATAACGATCAAGGATGTTTCGTTTGATAATCTGGGAATTATCCCTTCGCAATTTGCTCGCTTGGGTATAAAATTTGAGCAAAGGGGGGATGATATTTATATCCCTGCCCAGGATCACTACAAAATTGATTCATATATTGATGGCTCTATTTTGACGATTGCCGATGCTCCATGGCCAGGTCTTACACCCGATCTATTGTCGATATTTTTGGTTGTGGCGACACAAGCCCAAGGGTCGGTGTTGATTCACCAAAAGATGTTTGAAAGTAGGTTGTTCTTTGTCGATAAACTCATTGATATGGGAGCTCAAATAATTTTGTGTGATCCACATAGAGCGACTGTTATTGGACTCGACAACCGCTTGAAATTGCGCGCGGCACGTATGTCATCACCCGATATTAGGGCAGGAGTGGCGTTGCTTATTGCGGCGTTGAGTGCCGAGGGGGTGAGTACAATTCAGAATATAGATCAAATTGATCGTGGATATAGTAATATTGATGGTCGATTGAAGGCTTTGGGCGCGAAGATTACGCGTATTTATGAGTAGAGGGTATCACTATTGAGGAGTAAAGATTTTTTACTACCTTTGTGGCAAACATTTTTTAAGGAGAATAGAATGAAAATAGCAACTTTGGTATTTAACTTCGTGTCGGAGAATACCTATATAATATGGGACGCAACGGGTGAGTGCGTTATCGTGGATGCTGGAAATAGCAATGATAAGGAGAATCAAGCTCTAGTGAACTTTATTTCGCAGAATAACTTGAAGCCTGTAATGGCGATCAATACCCATGGTCACTTCGACCACTTGTTGGGTGTGGAGTTTGTGCGCGAAGAGTATGGTGTGCCATTCGCTATGTCGAGCAAGGATCAATATTTGTTGGATTCAACCCCTTGTGGTAGTGTAGTTTATGGAATGACACTTGGTAGTATGCCAACATCTGTAGATATTGATCTATCACAAACTGAGGAGCTGAAATTTGGCGATACAACATTGAAAATAATCCCAACTCCAGGTCACACACCAGGTCATGTGTCGTTGTATGAACCCAACGAAAAGGTGCTCATCACGGGAGATACAATATTTAAGGAGAGCATCGGTCGCACCGATTTGCCAGGGGGAGATTATCGTCAACTTATGACCTCGATTCTCAAAAACATAATGCCCCTGGGCGACGATGTGAGAATATTTCCAGGTCATAGTGGAGATACAACAATTGGACACGAGGCGCTTTATAACCCATTTATAGTGGAGGTTATAAATGAAGAGGTGAAGTATTAATTTTTTTAAAAAGCCTAATTTTTAAGCCAATGAGAATCGACATCCTCACTGTAGTACCCGAATTATTGACCTCACCACTCAACGAATCGATCCTAAAACGAGCGCAACAAAGTGGGCTTGCGGAGATTGTTGTACATAATATTCGCGACTATGCAACGGATAAACACCGCACCACCGACGACTATCCATTTGGAGGCGAGGCGGGCATGGTGATGAAGCCCGAACCGATATTTGCCCTTGTCGAGAAGTTGCAGTCAGAGCGCCATTACGACGAGATTATATACACTTCGCCCGATGGAATCACCCACAATCAGCAGGTGGCAAATAGACTCTCGACACTCGAAAATATAATAATTTTGTGTGGTCACTACAAAGGTATCGACTATCGTATTCGCGAACATCTCGTGACTCTCGAAATCTCGATAGGCGACTATGTTTTGACGGGTGGCGAATTGGCAGCATGCGTTATTGCAGACTCTGTCGTACGACTTCTACCTGGAGCTATTGGCGATGAGGCATCGGCTCTAACAGATTGTTTTCAAGATAATTTGCTTGCTCCACCAGTCTATACCCGTCCAGCAGATTTTAGAGGTTGGAGAGTGCCCGATGTATTGTTGTCGGGAAACTTTGCGGCGATGGATAAGTGGCGCGAAGAGCAGTCATACGAACGAACAAAACAATTAAGACCCGACCTACTCGAAAAGCTATGAGATACTTTATAATCGTTGGCGAACCTTCGGGCGATCTGCATGCTGCAAACCTTATGCGTGGAATCCTAAAGGAGGATCCTTCTGCGGAGTTTCGATTTTGGGGAGGCGACAAGATGGCAGAGGTTGGCGGAGTCGAGAATCTCGGAAAGCACTATCGCGAGAGCTCATTCTTCGGATTTGTGCAGGTTATTCTCAATTTGCCAACAATTCTAGGTCAACTCGCCGAGTGTAAACGCGAGGTTAAGGAGTATGCCCCAGATGTATTAATTTTGGTCGATTATGCAGGGTTTAACCTCAAGATGGCGAAGTATGCCAAAAGCATCGGAATAAAGACTCATTACTATATTGCGCCAAAGGTTTGGGCGTGGAATGAAGGGCGTATTAAACTGATACATAGTTATGCAGATGAGTTGTATGTGATATTCCCATTCGAACGAGATTATTTCGTAAGCAAGGGTATCACACCCCATTTCGAGGGAAATCCCCTTGTTGATGCGTTGGCTCAAAGACGAGATTATTTGCCTAGCAGGGAGGTGTTTTTGAGGGTAAATAATCTGGAGGATCGTCCAATAATAGCTATTTTGGCAGGTAGTAGGCGAAGCGAAATAAAGGCTAATTTAGAGTTTATGACTCAAGTGGCAAAGGCATTTCCTAAATATCAATTTATAGTTGCAGGAGTTGAGTGGATCGACAAATCGGAGTATGATAAATATTTGAAGAACAGTCAAATAAACTATATAACTAATCAAACTTACGAGCTTCTAAATCTTAGCGAAGCGGCGCTTGTAACATCGGGTACAGCGACACTCGAAACAGCACTTATGGGCATCCCAGAAGTGGTAGTTTTTAGAGTCCCAAAGTTGCACGAAGTGTTGATGCCCTACTTTTTGAAGATCCCATTTATCTCGCTTGTGAATTTAAGTTTAGGGCGAGAATCGGTACGCGAAATAGTGCAATCATCAATGGATCCAACCGATGCTATATCAGCTCTAAACCAAATAGTTGAAGGTGGAGAGGGTCGTCAAAAGATGTTGGAGGATTTCGAGGAGCTTCGCCAAATAATTGGAGAGGAGGGGGCGAGTGATCGCTTTGCCAAAAAAATAGTTAACCTACTTAAAAAATAGATATGAAAATTATATGTATCGGTCGCAACTATCGCGAACATGTGGCAGAACTTAACGATGGAGGAACAGTGCCCGAGGCTCCGTTATATTTTTTGAAACCTGACACTGCATTGCTACGCAATAATGACCCTTTTTATGTGCCATCTTTCTCGCAAAGAGTAGATTACGAGTGTGAATTGGTGGTGAAAATTAATCGTGTAGCAAAGGCTATAGATCAAAAATTTGCTTCTCGATGTTATACCGAAGTTGGATTGGGCATCGATTTTACGGCGCGCGATATTCAGCGCGAGGCTATAGCCAAGGGGTTGCCATGGGAGCAATGCAAGGCGTTTGACCACTCTGCTGCATTGTCGCCAAAATTCATATCGTTAGAGGAGCTAGGTGGAGATATTCAAAACCTAAATTTCGAAATGTCGCTTAACGGAGAGGTTCGCCAAAGAGGATTTACGGGGGATATGATCTTCACTGTAGATCAGGTAGTTAGCTATGTATCACAATTTATGACGCTCAAAATTGGAGATCTGATCTATACGGGAACACCTGTAGGAATAGGGGCGGTAAAGGGTGGCGATACCATTGTTGCAACGCTCAATGGAGAGGAGCTTTTGAACTTCGATATTCGATAGATATGTTACTACACACGGAGTTAAAAGAGCAAGGTTATAGATTGTTTTTGGCATCACAATCACCACGCAGACAACAGCTTATAACTGATGCTGGATTCGAGTTCGAAACAATTAAATATGAAGTCGACGAGAGTTTTTCGAATGATACACCCTCCGAAGAAGTCCCCCTATATTTAGCCCAACTCAAGAGCGACAATTTTCCCTTTGATTTGGGTCAACACGACATTGTAATCACAGCCGACACGGTTGTCATAAGCAGAGGTGAGATCCTCGTAAAACCAACCTCAGAGAGTGACGCGCGCGAAATGTTGCGCCGATTATCGGGCGAAGAGCATCAAGTGACAACAGGAGTCTATCTTAGATCAGGATCCATGCAACGAGGCTTTTCGACCCATACAAAGGTGTGGTTTCGTGAACTAACAGACGACGAGATAGATTATTACGTCACACATTATTCGCCACTCGACAAAGCTGGATCGTATGGAATCCAGGAGTGGATCGGGTATATAGGTGTTGAACGCATAGAGGGATCATTTTACAATGTTATGGGGCTCCCTATTCAGCAGTTGTATTGCGAACTCCGCGATATGATCGGAATGATTTCGAAACGAAACGTGTAACTTCAGTTGGGTTCAAATGGCTCGTGCGGCTAGCACCGTCCGCCGTGAGAGCATATCACCCTTTTATTCTGATATTACGCCAGATCCGACTAATTCATCACCATTATACCATGCGGCGAATTGCCCTGCTGCGATGCTACGTTGTGGTTCGTCGAAGATGATATATGTGCCCGATTTAGAGCTGTGAAGGGTTGCCCATTGCAGAGGTTGACGATACCTTATACGCACCGAAAAACGACGTTGCTCACCGACTTTTAACCTAAATGTTGGGTTGATCCAGTGACTCTCCTCTGCTGAAATAAATATCGCACGACGCAATAATCCTAGGTGAGAATCCCCCTCGCCAACATATATTACATTCGCTACAACATCGGTGCCTATGATGTATAACGACTCCTTGCGTCCTCCAATACCTAGCCCTTTGCGTTGCCCGATGGTGTAGAAGTGCGCCCCGTTGTGTGTGCCGATCTTCTTGCCATCGCGTACAGTGTATCTATTTGGTTGTGAGGCGCGTGACATCAACTCTTCGGATGCTAGAATTTCAGGTAAAGGCATCTCCAAAATCTCGCGATCGAACTTCGCCCACTCATTTTTTATCTCGTGGATATTGCCCACCTTCTTGGATAGTTGCTGTTGCAAAAAAACGGGGAGGTCAACCTTTCCCACAAAGCAGATACCTTGTGAATCTTTGCGTTTTGCGGTGGCTAACTTTTGTTCATCTGCATATCGTCGCACTTCAGGCTTATGCAAATCGCCCACTGGGAACACTGCACGTGATAGTTGCTCTTGGCTTAATTGACACAAAAAATAGCTCTGATCCTTGTTGGGATCACTGCCTGCTAATAGTTTGTGTACCACCTCACCAGATGGTAAAATCTCCTCCGTCTTGCGGCAATAGTGCCCCGTTGCGACATACTCTGCCCCCAACTTAAGCGCCTCTTTGAGGAATACATCGAACTTAATTTCGCGATTGCACAACACATCGGGGTTTGGGGTGCGACCCCTCTCATACTCCGCAAACATATACTCCACGACGCGAGTTTTGTAGTGCTCCGAAAGGTCAACCACATGTAACTCAATATCGAGCTTTTTGGCTACAAGCTCCGCAAAGACTCTATCGTCGTGCCATGCGCAATCCCCCTCGAGAGTGCCTGTGGTGTCGTGCCAATTTATCATAAAGAGCCCGATAACTTCGTGCCCCTGCTCCTTTAAAAGGTATGCGGCAACCGACGAATCTACACCGCCCGAAATACCAACTACTATACGTGCCATATCTCTGTAAATCTTATCTCTTATAAATCTAATAACCCTTCGGGAAGTGAAAATGTAATGTGTCTGCCTTCGAAATTAATAGCCATTATAAACTCCTCGGCAGCAGGAACAAGTATCTCTCTATCTCCCAATTTCATCGCAAAAAGAGGGTTGTTCTTATTGTCGTAAAAATCTATTAGTTCACCTTCGATGCCATCGGCTGTGACTTTGAATCCGATTAGATCCTCCATGAAAAATTCGTCGGAGTCGGCATATTCACTCTCCTCCTCGCTCTCGGTGCAAAATAGCTCCATTCCCATAAATTCGCCGATTCTGCGTTCGGTGTCGATGTCGGCAAATGCGACTTGAGCATTGGCGCGACCACGACGCTCAAACTTCTCACAATATAGTGGAACATTGAGCGAATCGACCTTCGCGAAAAGTGGGGTATCGAGCGAAAAAGAGTCGGGGAAAGTGTCGTAGAGGTTGATTATAACCTCGCCATCGACACCAAAAAGTCTATTTATGCGTGCAACTGCAATCATGGTTTCTAAAAGTTGATTTCCAAAAGTTTATGCACAAAGGTACAAAAAAAGAGTTGCACCTGCAAAAGCGAGCGCAACTCTTTTATTGTTGGTAGATAAACTACTCTGCAGCAACCTCCTCAGCAGGAGCCTCTGTAGCCTCCTCTGCGGCTGCGGCAGCCTCAGCAGCAAGTGCAGCAGCAGCCTCAGCAGCTTTGTCAGCTTGAGCTTGAGCACGATCCTCGTTAACCTTCTTCTCAGCAGCCAAACGAGATTTAGCGTCAGCGTCAGCATCAGCAGCCAACTTAGATGTCTTATCTGCGATTTTACCACCCTTAGACTCCAACCATGCGTTGAATTTAGCCTCAGCGTCGCTCTCAGAGAATGCACCCTTCTTTACACCACCTTGAAGGTGCTTCATGTAAAGAACACCCTTGTATGAAAGGATTGCACGAGCGGTGTCAGTAGGTTGAGCACCCTTGTTCAACCAATCCAATGCGCGATCGAACTTAAGGTCGATAGTTGCAGGGTTAGTGTTTGGGTTGTAAGTACCCAACTTCTCGATAAAACGTCCGTCACGTGGTGCGCGAGCATCAGCAGCGACGATGTGATAGAATGCGTAGCCCTTCTTACCGTGACGAGCCAAACGAATTTTAACAGCCATTTGCTTTAAAATTTAAATAGTTAATAATTAGAGAGTTCGCGACCCTCCGAAAGTATGCACCTCCCAACTCGTGAGAATTGCGTTGCAAAGGTAGTAATAATCTCTTAATAATCAACTTTTTTATATCTTTTTTTATGGCAAATGTACATTGAATTAATCTGTACATTTGGGTCATATATTCTTCTATCTATTCGTAGAGCAGATGTTTAATATAAACCATAAAATCTTCGGGCGTGCGAGAGCCTTGCATGGTTCCTTGGAGGTTGCCTTCCAAATCGAAGATTAGATATGTTGGAATTGATTTTATTCCATATTTATCGGCTAATTGGCGACCTATCCCCTCGTCGATATTATATTTGGCGCTGACGAATCTTTGAGCCATAAATTCGCCAATATCTTCGCGAGAGAATACGTTTGCCTCCATCGCTCTACATGGAGGGCACCATGTGGCGTAGATGTCTATAAATATGAGCTTCTCTTGCTCCTTGCCCAACTCGCGAAGTTCGTCTGTTGTGACATCATAAAATTTAACTTGTGCCGAGGCTATACCTAGCGAAAATAGCATTGCTATTGAAAAGAGGATTTTGCGTATCATATTTTATAATATTAGTTATTTGTGTTTTCCATTGTCGACAACAAACCGCATGCCGCTTGAATATCTTCGCCTCGTGAGCGACGAATTGTGGTGTGTATTCCCTTTTGTGTGAGGGTGTCGCGGAATCGAAGAATCTTGTCGTCGGAGGGCGAAAAATATGGCGAATCGGGGATCTTATGAAATTTAATGATATTGAGTCGACACTTTAGACCATTTAGAAGTCGACATAGCTCACGGATATGGTGCGGTGATCCATTCTTGCCACTCATCAATATATATTCGAACGACACACGGCGTTGGCGCGAAAAATCATACTCCTTCAATATCTCGATCACCTCCGCAATTGGATAGGCTCGTTCGATAGGCATAATCTCGGCACGTTCGTCACTATATGGATTGTGAAGGCTAACTGCTAGGTGTACAGATGTTTGGTCGAGAAATCGACGTAGCTCTTTGGTAACCCCTGCGGTCGACAATGTGATGCGAGATGGTGACCATCCATATCCCCAATCCGAAGTGAGTATTTCGATGGCACACAAAACACTCTCCATATTGTCTAGCGGTTCGCCCATGCCCATAAATACTAAATTTGTGAGTTTATCATATTCGGGTAACGATGCCACTTGATTCAAAATCTCGTTTGTCGACAAGTTTGCCTGCAAACCTTGGCGTGCTGTGGCGCAAAATTTACACCCCATGCGACATCCCACCTGCGACGATACACAGAGTGTTGCACGCTCCTGGTCGGGGATATATGCCGATTCGATTGCGTGTCCAAAGTGGGTTTTGAAGAGGTATTTTTTTGTTCCGTCGCTAGCTTTGCTTTCGTGTGAAGGGGTCACTCTACCGATGAAATATTCCTTTTTTAGGAGCTCACGACCCTTAGACGATAGGTTTGTCATGTCGTCTATGGTTAAAACATGCTTCGAATAGAGCCAATTTGCAATTTGTTTGGATGTAAATTTAGGGAGTTCTAATTTAGCACAAACATCGCGTAATTGGCTGATATTCATACCGTATAAGGGTTTTAATTGGGTGGGCATAAGTATTGCGTTTATATTTTATTTGACACAAAGGTATTAAAAAACGAAGAATTTTAGTGATTAAGTATGTGAAATTAAAATTTTTATAACTATATTTGTGGTCAAGTGGTGGGATATTATCATTGCACACACCCTAATAGGTTGTGATTTTTGTGGAAAGTTATGTATCGAGGGGGAGAATATTATTTGGTGATTGAATACTACTCGATTGTGATTGGTTACACCAAGAGGTTAGAACACCAATAGACCATAGACTAAAACTAGAGAACTAAGAAATAATAAAAATATTAATTGATAAACAATGGAACTTAAAAAAACGCCTAAAGCTGACCTCACAAACAAAAGAGGTTTGTTGCTTGAGATAGGTATGATTGTTGCGCTGGCTGTTGTTATTGCTGCGTTTGCATACACACCTAAAGAGCATCGTATTGAGAAGGTAGAGATGGTCTACGCAGAAGTTGAGGAGCAAATCATCGAGATTACTCGTCAAGACCTTAAACCACCAGCACCACCAAAAAAGGTTGAGATCAAGGTTATCAGTCAACTTTTGGAGGTTGTAACCAACGATACAACTATCGAAGAGGAGATCGACTTTACGGAGTTTGATGAGGAGACTGCAGTATTGGATGAAATTGATGGTGGTGATGAGGCAATCGAAGATGACCAACCGTTCTTGATCGCTGAGCTTATGCCTTCGTTCCAAGGTGGAGGTCTCGATAAGTTCCACAAATGGGTGCAAAGTAACGTTCGTTATCCTCAAATCGCTGCAGAGAATGGAATCTCTGGTCGTGTGACTTTGACGTTCGTTATCGAGAAGGATGGTTCTTTGTCTAATATCCAAGTGCTTCAATCTCCAGATAGCTCACTTGCCGAAGAGGCAACTAGAGTGTTGAAGATGTCGCCTAAGTGGGTTGCAGGTAAACAACGTAACCAACCAGTGCGTGTGCGATTTACGCTCCCTGTAGTGTTTAGTATCGCAAACTAAAATAGATTTAAGTCGCGCCATTTATTGATCGGTGTAGCATAAATATTGTACAGGGGTATCTTTCTTCGGAAGGGTACCCTTTTTATCACGAAATAGAAATTAGAGTAATTAACAATTGGACAAAAAAGAGAATAAAAGAGAGCATATAATCGAAACTGTAGTTTCGAGACGTGCGGTGCTTGTTGCGGTTATTCGCGACAATCAAAATCCACGTGAGGCGATGGAGTTTCTTGCGGAGTTGGAATTTTTGGCAGAGACGGATGGAATCGAGACTGTGCGTCACTTTACACAACGTTTGCCACAACCCTCATCGCGCATATATGTTGGGCCTGGAAAGTTGCAAGAGATTGGGGAGTATTGCAAGGAGAATGAGATTGATGTGGTGATCTTCGACGATGAACTATCACCCTCGCAAACGCGCAATATCGAGAAGGAGTTGCCATGCAAAATTTTGGATCGTACGCGTCTAATTCTCGATATATTCTTGGCTCGTGCCACAACGGCATATGCCAAAACGCAGGTACAGTTGGCAAATTACGAATATATGTTGCCTCGCTTGACAGGTATGTGGACTCACTTGGAGCGTCAACGCGGAGGAACAGGCACACGTGGAGGAGCTGGAGAGCGCGAAATAGAGACAGATAGACGTATTGTGCGCAATCGAATAACCAAACTTAAGGAGGATCTCAAGAAGATTGATAGACAAATGGTTGTTCAAAGATCAAATCGCGGACATATGGTGCGTGTGGCGTTGGTGGGTTATACCAATGTCGGAAAGTCGACGCTTATGAATTTAACGTCGAAGAGTACGGTGTTTGCCGAAAATAAACTCTTTGCTACATTGGATACAACGGTGAGAAAGGTGGTTTTCGATAATCTTCCATTCTTACTTTCGGATACGGTTGGTTTTATCCGTAAATTGCCTACGGAGCTTGTGGAGTCGTTTAAGTCAACGTTGGACGAGGTGCGCGAGGCAGATTTGTTGTTGCATGTTGTCGATATATCGCACCCTCAATTCGAGGATCAGATAAATGTTGTGAAGCAAACACTTGCAGATATTGGTGCAGGAGATAAACCTGTATTTTTGATATTCAACAAAGTTGATGCCTATACCTATATTAAAAAGGATGAGGATGATTTGACCCCCGCCACCAAGGAGAATATGTCGTTGGAGGATATGAAGAAGAGTTGGATTGCCAAGGCTAACACCCCTTGTATCTTTATCTCGGCACTCGAAAAATCGAATTACGAGAAGTTCCGTTCAGATCTCTATGCTATGGTGCGCGAGATCCACGAGGGACGCTACCCGTTTAATAACTTTTTATACTAAACCCCTAAATACTAAAACACAAAGGTATGGAGATGGTAAATATTGTTTCGGCAAATAACTCAATCTTAGGCAAATTTATAGCGGAGATTCGAGACAAAGATATTCAAAAGGACTCAATGCGCTTTAGACGCAACTTGGAGCGTATAGGCGAGATCATAGCATATGAGATCTCGAAAACGCTAAATTTCAAAGATCAAACTGTCGAAACCCCTCTAGGAGAAGCGATTGTGGCGATGATTGACGACGAAATTGTACTGGCTACAATCCTTCGCGCAGGAGTTCCATTCCACGCTGGATTTTTGAACTACTTCGACGATGCAAATAATGCGTTTGTGTCGGCATATCGCAAAACACACAAAGATAATAGTTTCGAGATCAAGATCGAATATGTGTCGTGTGGCGATATTGAGGGTAAGGTGTTGATCTTGGTTGATCCAATGTTGGCAACAGGAGCATCTACAGTGATCGCCTACAATGCCCTTGTGGAGAAGGGTGGCGAACCGAAACATACCCACATTGCAGCGGCAATCGCTAGTGAGCAGGGTGTCGATTACGTGAAGAAGAATATGTCGATGAACAAAACGACAATCTGGACTGCGGCACTCGACGAGGAGCTAACATCTAAGGCATATATTGTGCCAGGAATTGGTGATGCAGGAGATTTGGCTTACGGAAATAAAAAGTAGAGGAGGGGATGGCAAAGATTCGTCTTACAAAGGAGTTTTCGTTTGAGGCGGCACACGCACTGGAGGGTTACGATGGTGCGTGTCGCGAGATTCATGGACACTCATATCGACTCTTCGTTACGATTATAGGGGAGCCAATAGCTGATATGTCGCACCCTAAATGTGGTATGGTGATGGATTTTGGAGAGCTTAAACGCATTGTCAATGAGCAGATTGTATCGGTTATGGATCATGCCTTTGTGATGCGTCGTAGTTCTCAATCCGATACGATCGAGAGGGGTATGAAGGGGGTATTTTCCAACATCATATTGGTTGACTATCAACCTACTTGCGAGAATATGCTCTCCGATTTTGCTACACGAATTATGAGTCAACTCCCCTCGGGAGTTGAGCTCTATTCGCTTAAGTTGCACGAAACTGCAACATCATTTGCAGAGTGGTATCACTCTGATAATTAATATTTTACACGATATATGAAACGCCTCTTTTTGATCGATGCCTATGCGTTGATCTTTAGATATTATTACGCCTTTATGGGGCGACCTATGCGCAATAGGGAAGGATTTAACACCTCGGTGGTCTTTGGATTTACCAAATTTTTGAGGGATATTCTAAAGCGCGAAAAGCCCGATTTGATAGGTGTTGCATTTGACCCTCCAGGTGGAAGTTTTAGACGTACGATATATCCTGAATATAAGGCTAATAGAGCCGAAACACCCGAAGATATAATCTCGTCGGTACCCTATGTGAAGAGAATTGTCGAGGCGATGAACATCCCAATATTGGAGGTTGCAGGCTATGAAGCTGATGATGTGATTGGAACCCTTTCGAAGAGGGGAACAGATGCTGGATATGAGGTGTTTATGGTCACTCCCGACAAGGATTACGGACAGTTGGTGAGCGATAATTGCAAGATCTATAAGCAGAAGGATAATGCGGTGGAGATTATCGACCGCGAAGCTATACGCGCGAAGTATGGTATTGATGATCCAACTCTTATTCGTGATATATTGGCATTGTGGGGCGATGCCTCGGATAATATCCCAGGAGTCCCAGGAGTGGGCGAAAAGAGCGCCTGCAAATTGGTGCAAGCGTGGGGTACGGTCGAGAATATAATCGAAAATGTGGGGCAGATAAAGGGTAAGCAGGGCGAAAAGATCGCCGCATCGGTAGGTTTTCTTCCTCTATCTAAAACATTAACTACAATATGTTTAGATACTCCTGTGGAGCTCGACGAGAAGGCTTTGGAGGTGAGTGAACCCAATCGAGATGCTTTGCGCGAAATATTTATCGAAATGAATTTCATGGCGCTGATGTCCGATTTTGGAATCTCTGTAATCGAAGCTCCTGCAACATCGCCTTCTGCGCCAACGCCAACACCAACTAAAGCATCAAAGGCGATATCATCACCAAACAAGCTAAAGAGTGCATCTTTGGAGGGTCAAGGAGATCTATTTGCGATGGTGGCACACTCGGAGCCCGAAAAGGAGCCCGAAAAGGAGATCGAGAAAGAATCTGAAAATGCAACGATGTTGTCGTTATTTGGCGAAGGGGAGATCGAGGTGGTGAAAACTGCAACATCAACTCCGCATAAATATACGATGCTAACAACTGTGGATGATGTTAAGGAGTTGGTAACTATGATATTAAAGCAACGTGAGTTTTGTTTCGACACCGAAACTACGGGATTAGATTTTCTGCAAGACAAGATCGTTGGAATATCAATCTCTACGAAGCCTCACGAAGCATATTACATCCCATTTAAGGATGAATATACCGAAGTTTTACGACCAATTTTTGAGTCGGAGAGCATCGACAAAATAGGTCAAAATATCAAATTTGACTTGATGATGATGCGCTCCATAGGTATAGATGTGCGTGGTCGACTTATCGACACAATGTTGCTCGATTATCTGTTAGATGCTGAGGCTCGTCACAATATGAACTCTATGGCATTGCGTCTTTTGAATTATAAACCTATTGAAATAGAGACTCTTATAGGTAAAGGCGCGAAGCAACTAACTATGGATATGGTATCTCCTGTTGCCGTGTGCGAATATGCCGCGGAGGATGCAGACATCACTATGCAACTCAAAGAGAAGCTCTATCCACAGATCGTGGAGCAGGGTATGGAGTCGTTGTACTTCACAATCGAGGAGCCGATGATCCGTGTGCTTGCTGATATGGAGTGGGCGGGTGTAACAATAGATCAACCAGCGTTGGCAAAATATGCCGAGACGTTAAATGAACGTATGGCGATTTTGTATGATTCTATCCGTCGCGAAGCTGGCGAGGCGACTCTTAATGTCAACTCACCCAAGCAATTAGGCGAAGTGTTGTTTGGTAAAATGAAGATTGCCGACAAACCGAAACTCACCAAGACGAAGCAATATTGCACCGATGAGGAGTATCTGCAAAGTTTCGCTAAAAAGCACCCAATTGTCGATATGATCCTCGAATATAGAGGTGTCAAAAAGTTGCTTTCTACATATGTAGAGGCTCTTCCTCAATTGGTAAATGCGCGAAGTGGACATATACATAGTTCATATAATCAAGCGGTTACAGCAACGGGGCGTTTGTCGTCGACAAATCCGAATCTTCAAAATATCCCAATTCGTGATGAGTTGGGTCGTCCAATTCGCGAGGCGTTCATCCCCTCGTCGGTGGAAAGATTGCTCTTGTCGGCAGATTATAGCCAAGTGGAGTTGAGGCTCATGGCACATTTGAGTGGCGATGAGTCGCTAATCGAAGCGTTTGCAAATGGCGAAGATATTCACTCTGCAACCGCTGCTAAGCTCTACCAAAAGAGCATCGACGAGGTGACTTCGGACGAGAGACGTAAGGCAAAAACAGCCAACTTTGGAATCATATATGGCATCTCGGCATTTGGTCTTAGCCAAAGATTAGATATTGCGCGAGGTGAGGCGAAGGAGATAATTGATGGTTACTTCGCGTCGTATCCTGCGGTGAAGGAGTATATGGATCGTGCGATTGAGGGGGCGAGAGAGAGTGGATATGTGACGACGCTGTTTGGTCGTAGACGATACCTTCGCGACATTACATCGCGCAATGCAGTGGCTCGCGGAGTGGCGGAACGTAACGCAATAAATGCTCCGATTCAAGGAAGTGCAGCAGACATAATGAAGTTGGCGATGATAAACATTTGGCGACGATTCAAGGCTGAAGGTGTTAAATCACAAATGATTATGCAGGTGCATGATGAGGTTGTGGTGGATATGGTTCGCTGTGAAGAGGATCAAGTACGACGTATCGTAAGCCAAGAGATGGAGCGTGCGGCAGATCTAAAAGTTCGACTTTTGGCGGAGTGCGGAGTGGGTGAAAATTGGTTGAAGGCGCACTAAAATATCGAAAAAAATCCAAGAACTAAAAAATAGATGATATGTGGCGTAGAAAACTTTTGGCGGTAGGAATTTCGGTGGCACTCCTCGCTCCTGGATGGTTGGGGGTGACGGGGTTAACGTTGTTGGTGGCGTTGGTGCCGATGTTGTGGTTGAGTGCCCAAACGGATGACTCTCAACGCGGATGGTGGAGCATGTTCGGATGGTCACTTTTGATATGCGTGGGGTGGAACCTATCGACTATTATGTGGATCGGAAACTCGACTCCCGTAGGTCCCATTGCGGCAACTTTGGCATCGACATTTGTTACAATGGTGGGGATTATGACCTTTCATATGGTGTCAAAAAGGGCGACAAAAGCACTTGCATACACGGTGTTGGTATCGTTGTGGGTGGCTTTGGAACATATCTATGCAACGGGGGATTTTTCGTGGCCGTGGTTGTTGTTGGGCAATGGTCTTTCTAATGATATTTGGGCAGTGCAGTGGTATGAATATACGGGTCTATTTGGCGGTTCGGTGTGGGTTTTGATCTCCAACATCTTGTTTTTTGAGGCTTGGCAGAGTCGAAAAACGCTGGGGTGGATTGTGGCGGGAGTTGTCGCAATTGTTCCGATAATTGGTTCGTTAGTAATATTTTATACATATGAGGAGCCCCATGAAGAGAGTGTTGTTGTGAGTGTTGTGCAACCTAATGTTGATTGTTACGATAAATTCAATGGCGATCGAAATGCACAAAAGCGCAACCTCATAGATCTGATATGTGAACTTCCCGATTCGGTGCAATTTGTATTTCTGCCCGAAACCACAATCCCCGACTATTATTGGGAGGACAGGTTGAGTAGAATGGCATTTATCGAGGAGCTTCGCGACACAATATCATCACGTCTACCTAGTGCAATTGTCGTTGCAGGAACCAATACAATGGTGCGTTATAGGGCTGGAAACAAGAGTGAAACAGCTCGCAAGAGTAGGAGTGTGCAGGGTGAATATTACGATGTTTTCAACTCTGCAGTTGGACTCACAAAGGAGGATGGCTATCAACTTCACCACAAAGTGAAATTGGTCATAGGGGTTGAAAATACTCCGACATGGGTATTTAAAATCTTCAACTTCTTTGTAGTTGATTTAGGAGGCGTTGTGGGTCAAATCGGACGAGGTGAGGAGCCAACAACATTTGAGCATGCGGATGTAACCTTTGCCCCTGCAATATGTTATGAGGGTTTATATGGCGATTTCTATAGAGGCTTCGTAAAGCGAGGTGCGCAGTTTATGGGTATCATTTCAAATGATGGCTGGTGGGGCGACACGGCAGGTCACAAACATCTGTATACGATGTCGTCGTTGCGTGCGGTTGAGACTCGTAGATCTATTGCACGAAGTGCGAACACTGGAATCTCGGGATTTATAAATTCGCGTGGCGACAATCTCGAAATGCTCACATGGGAGGAGCGCGGAACCATCACTCGACGCGTGTGGTTGAACGACAAAATGACCCTCTACACCCTCTATGGAGATTATATTGCACGCATTGCGAAATTTGTGGCTTTGTTGTCGTTGCTCTATTATATGGCGTATCGAATAAAGAGGCGTAACTATTTAGATTAAAATTGATTATGACATATTCAGAGACTTTAGAATACCTGTTTACCGCGATGCCTTCGTTCCAAAATATTGGAGGAGATGCCTATAAACCAGGTTTGGAGCGAATAACCTCTTTTTGCGAAATATTGGGCTCTCCACATCTCAAATACAAAGTTATTCACATTGCTGGAACAAACGGTAAGGGCTCCACATCGCATATGTTAGCCTCTGTAGCTCAACACTCTGGTTATCGCACAGCGTTGTTTACTTCGCCTCATCTGCGCGATTTTAGAGAGCGTATGAGGGTCGATGGCGAGATGATTAGCGAAGAGGAGGTTGTGGAGTTTGTTGCTCAACATCGCGATGTGATGGAGAGGCTTCAACTATCGTTTTTTGAGATGACTGCCGCCATGGCATTTGATTTCTTTGCGCGCAAGGGGGTGGATGTTGCAGTGATCGAAACGGGGTTAGGGGGACGATTGGATGCAACGAATATTGTGGAGCCAATACTCTCGATAATTACAAATATCGGTATCGACCACACAAAATTTTTGGGTACAACATTAGCCTCTATAGCTACCGAAAAGGGGGGAATCGTCAAAGCTAATGTGCCTATTGTTTTGGGAGAGAGGGGCGAAGAGTATACCGATGTAATATCAGACATAGCTTGTGCAAAAGGTTCGAAATTGATATTTGCAGAGGATAGTTGGAGCGTAGAGGATCAAAAAATATATTCAGTAGCTCAAAGCATAACACTACAAAAAATAGATGAGTGCACGAAGGTTGATTTAAGACTTGATTTGTCGGGTAGTTATCAAGCCAAAAATTTGGTTACCGCTCATACTGCAATAGATTGGTTGGCTCAAAATTCACTATTTAATATATCGGAAGAGTCTGTCTCAGAGGGTTTAAGCTCCGTAATTTCGACAACAAAATTACTCGGAAGATGGCAAACACTCTGCTCTTCGCCACGCATAATTTGCGACACGGGGCACAATGCGCATGGTTTGAAATATGTGATGGAGCAACTTCGGATAACTCCACGAGCTCGATTGATTATGGTGTTGGGATTTGCCAACGATAAGAGATTAGATGAAATTTTGCCTCTATTCAACATAGAGGATGCGCACTTTATCTTTACCCGTCCAAAGGTCGATCGCGCCTTCGACTGCGAGAAAATAGCGGAGGTGGCTCGTAGGTTGGGGTATGATTGCGAAACAGTGGCAAATGTGTCAGATGCAGTTAAGCGAGCGAAGGATATTGCCACGTGTGATGATTTAATATTTGTTGGAGGAAGTAATTTTGTGGTTGCGGAGGTGATCTAAAATCACTATTTGTGTTAAGGAGATATTAACGAGTGTTAAAATTTTGTTAATAAATATAATATTGTGTTAAAGTTGTGTTAATGGGTTATTGTGGTAAAGATTTTTTAAATACATTTGCCATGTCAAAGTAAAAACACAACGTATGAAAAAGATTATTACACTATTTATTTTTCTCCTTGCCGTAGCGGTGGCACCCCTACGAGCAGAAGAGCAAAACCTCTACACACCACAAATGTTTGGAGTGGCGAAGGTTAAAATGGAGCTTAGCACCAACGATGGCGAATATCGTTTCGATGTGCGAAACTCTCGAATCGGAGTGCGAGGTAATGCTAGCGAGCGTATGAACTATGCGATTCAAATCGACTACAATAACGAAGGTAGCATCTCGATCCTTGATTCATGGGTCGGTTACCATGTCGAGGGATTTGCTTTTAAACTCGGACAACAAAAGATCCAATTTAGTACAGACTTAGATCGTGGCCCAGACTCTAGCCCATTTTCGAATAGATCATTTTTGTCGAAATATATCACCACATATTACTACACCGAGGCGACAGCGAGCGGTTATGATGTTACGGTAAAGACAATGAGTTCGCGCGATATTGGTGCTCGTATAGAATACACAATTCCTAAAACGACGATCAAACTATCGGGTGGAGTATTTAATGGTTCAGGCTCTAATAACCCAGAGTGGAGTAGCACAGCAAATATTGTTGCGCGAGTAGATGTTGGAGCGAAGGAGGGTTTTGGAGCTGCTGCGAGTTGCTACATTGGAGTGACTCCAACGGTGAGCTATGCGACATTCGAAAATGGAGCGTGGAGTGATGTTGTTATGGATCAAAAGATCAGAATGTATGATGCTTATGTTCGCTACACCAAAGGAGATCTATTTGTGGAGGCGGAGTATGCACAACGCCGACTAAATCAAAATGAGTTCCATTTGGCTCAAGCATATTATATCCACGGAACATATCGCTTCCAAATAAATGATAATCCGATATTTAAATACTTCGCACCACACTTGCGTTGGGATGCAGGCAAAAACATAGAATATTATGACTATTCGATAGGCGATGTTTTCCGCTATTCATCAAATCGCATGACCTATTCAATGAACTTTGGATTGTCCGAAAAGCGTATTAAATCGGAGCTCCGTCTAGCATATGAGGATTATTTCGTGACAGCAAAACCTGGAGATATATCATACAACAAACTTCTTCAAGATAAATTTACTATAGAGTTTGTTGCGGCGTTTTAGATTTTGGTTGAGAGATTAAAAATAGGGATGATAAACAAGGGTAAATTTAGCTTGTTTATCATCCCTATTAGTTAATATTAATGCTATCTAAATCGGAGCAAAACTATCATTTTGCAATGATCTCTTTATGCCAATAACTTCAATATCATCTTATTTGCTCGATCAACAATTGCTGTGTCGAGCGATGCGAGGTAGATCTGTGTTGTAGCTTCTGAATCATGCCCCATTCCTTCAGATATTACCGAGAGTGGTACATTCTTACTCTTGGCTACTGATGCCCACGAATGGCGTGCAACATACATTGTTAGAGGAATTGGTAGTGATAGTTGTTCCGATATTTTTTTGAGCTGGTTATTGATCTTTCCTAATTCATTTTGGTAGTAGTTACGTTCGTTAACTCCACTTTTTTTAATAATTGGTAGTAGATACTCCGTATCGTAGGATGGGTATTTCGAAAGAACCTCTTGCATGCACCTCTCCCATTTGATATGTAGCTGTTGTCCTGTTTTGCGTCTACGATAAGAGATGGTATTATTTTGCAGATCTTTTTTGCGCAGAAATGCCATATCTACAAACGACATCCCTCTAGTGTAGAAACTAAGTAAAAACATATCTCGTGCATATGCAGCCTTTGGTGTTTGCGACAAATCTAAATCTTTGATCTGTTTAATATCCTTTAGAGACAAAGCGCGCTTAACTGTTTTATATACACCCGTATAAACTTTCTTAAAAGGGTACCTCTGTTCTACGAGTTCTTGATCTACAGCGCGATTGTAGATAGCTCTTAGGATTCTCATATAGAATGAAATTGTATTTATCGAGACTCCATTATATTTGAGATATGCTTCGTAACTCATCATTAAATCGGAGTTTATATCAGTCAACAAAACATCTATCTCTTTGCGAAATCGCATAAAGCTGTTTAGCGTCGTTGTGTATGTTTCAACACATCGTTCACGTCGAAGATCACGCAGTCGAGTTATGATTTCTAATGTAAATTTCGAAAGCGTTTGCCCCTGTAACTCTATTTCGAACAACCTCACAATCTTATCACTCGAAAAATCAGCCTCATATCGGTTTAACTTTACGATAATATGATTTAATCTACTTAAATCT
>JBCQUZ010000154.1:0-3874 GCA_047173645.1 Rikenellaceae bacterium | reverse complement strand
AGCAATCGTGGATACGACGCCGCACGGTGGCTTGTCATAGACGGCTTAGTTCAATTTATCCCCTCGAACCACACTCTCTGTGCTGAGTGTTGTTAGACTCTCATAGCATTGGCACATAACTCTATCGCTCTGATATGCCCCGCGTATCCAGTCTTTAAGGAGTCTGAAGGTGATGGTAAATCACCTTTGAGACTTCGCAAAGCTTGGTTTCCAACGCGGGATATTAATCTACTGCTCCTTGAATCTCTCTACTGTGCTGTAGTTCTGTATGAATGTTATGCAACTGACACATAGCTTTATAGTTTCGATAACAACAGGAATATTTGTGATAGATGGATTCGTCTGGATGATAGATCCAGAGGAATCGGATGTATAAGCAGTTATATACCTGTTGGTTAAATTGTTGCCCTTCATTCATTGCCCTGTGTTGAGCCTGTTACAGCGACCCCACCAAAGTGTTATATGCTGCTCGACTTGTTAAGAGTGCGTTCTGCATACAACCAATCGTGAGGTAGCCAGAGATTGTTTTCTCTGATTTGCTTCGATTTGCCTTGACATTACGTCCTAAACCTCTCTCGATGCAACCACCGCCATTAGTGGCTACATATCCCAGACCTCCGATTTTGCGCTTACCAGTATTGACTGCCCTGAGACAATCCATCACAAACTTATTCAGCTCGTCGAGATCCTTTCGGACATTGCAGACTGGAAGAATCTGTGTCGCCCAGCTATACTCACCACACCCTTTGTAGAGGTATCTATTCACTGAGTTGATAGCCTTTGATAGCGTTGTGTTTGGGTTGCGAATGGTGCGTGCTTCGACCTCTTTTTGGAAGGTCTTTATTCGACTTGAGGAGAGCGAGATTTTGTCGCCCTTGATGCTAAACCCCAGAAACTTGAACCACTTGTTACTCGTCAGGTACTCAACTTTCTTTGGGTGGAGCTTCATAGATTTAGCCTCTAATCGCTCACCCAGCAGTGTTAAAGCTCTCTCATACTCATCGCCCACGAAAAGCATATCATCTGAGTAGCGGACATAGAACCCATCTACTCCCGATAGCTCCTCATCAACATCATAGAGAATTACATTTGCCAACCAACTCGCAACGGCACACCCCTGTTTGAGGGATTGATAGTTGCTTTGTAGTGTGTTATTCTCGTCAAAGTAGAGGTCGCTGTGGTAATATTTTCTCAGCACATCAATCAATGCTGAATGACCGTGTTTTGCCTCTACCTTATCAAATGCTTCGTCTATGTAACGGATTGGTACAGAGTCGAAATACTTGCTAATATCTGCTTTCCACCCTAAGTTACCATCTGAGGAGGTAGCCATAATTCTTTGGCTTACCTCTGTTACCACTTTGCCACACCCGATACCTGTTTGGTAGGATTTGCAAGAGCCGTGTATCATCTCAGGCATTAACTCAAAGAGAAGATCATTAGCGATGCTAAGTATCACTCTATCAATCGGCTCATTAACGTAAACAGTTCTGAACTCTCCATTCTCTTTGGGGATACGTGCCGTATGAGGTGGCGCAATCGCATACTCGCCTCGAAGCATAGCCTTTGCAATCTCAATGCGCACACTCTCACGAGTCAGCATAACAAGCTGATCTTTGCGAATATCTTTGAGCAGACCCTTCTCGATAGCTTTGCTCCATCGCTCCATCTCGAAGAATTTTTGTAGTATTTTATCTTCCATATTTGTTAATCATTTTCGTAGTAATCTATTCGTATCATATCGCCCGAAACATAGGAGTTGGCTCCAACCTTACACCATTCGTATATCGCCCAGATAACATACTTATCTTTGACATAAGTAGCCTGAGCGGTCTTGCCTCTATCCAAATCGCCATAAGAGCGAAGTGTGAACCCTAACTCGTTTTGTAGGTTTCGATCTACCTCGTTGTAGGTCTTGAACTGTTCCAGATGTGCGACAATCTCTGTTAGTGTTTTCATTGTGTTGCTTCTCGTTTAACTCTTCTGAGTTGGTTAATAATTTGCCTTACCACCTCACGATCATAGATGTGATAGGAAAATGGCTCATAAGGAGCGGTTAAATATCCTCGAAATTCTACATAATCACCTCTGCGTTTAAAGAGCGTTTTGGTGCAAAATATCGTTCTACTACCGTTGCGGATATAGGCAAAGAGGTCTATGATATTATGATACTTGCCATAATACATCAGATATTGATAGTTGTTTTTCCTGAGGCTCATTAACTCCTGAGCAAAGTTGTCACGGTTAAACTTTGAATCCTTATCATCGGGAAATTTATCGCTATGACCTACAAATCTCTTTTTGCCAAACCTATCCACGAAATAGTATTGAGTTCGCCATACGTCATTGGTCTGGTATGGCTCATCTTTAATCAACTCTGCTCTATAAGAGATAACCTTTCCAAACTGTTTGATCTCCTCATACAGCTCTTTCTCAGGGGTATAAACTGAGCGTAACCCCTCATAGAATCTACCACCCAACTTGAAACATAAGGCGTTTAGATGACTATAATAACCCTCACCCACAAAGAAGTAATCCTTTGTCAGTCTGATAGGTGGCACGCAATCCATTAGCTCATAATATCGCTCCTCCGTTATCTCTGTGAATGGTGTTTGAAGAGCGTTTTCATAGCGTTTAACAAGCAGTTTAACCCTGCTATCTGACACCACGATAAGGTAAGGATTGTCGTCCTGCTCTCGTATCTGTTCTATCGTTCTACCAGAGTAATCGCTACAAATGCCATCACTCATAGAGGTGCGAATAGTGCCGTCAAAGTATCTTGAATCAACGACATACATAGATTTGTTTTTTGTTTTACCCATCGTTTTATGGTGTTGGTGGTTCGTACTTGTGGTAATGTATCTCTTCGTCTGGATTGTCATCGTTGTAAACCTCTAACAACTCATCAAGTTCCTCAAAAGATTCTATCTTCTCAACCTCTAAAATATTTGCAATATGGGCAAATAAAGCCTCCTCGCTTGCAACATCTTCAGTATCATTCCCAAAATGATCTACTTGATATAATGCGTCAAAATATTCACCTGTTGGGTCGCTGTTGATATATATTTCGCAACCACACTCCTCTGCCAAATAATAGAATTTTAGGCTGGGATAATCTTTAATCACTATATCCCACATCTCAGGCATAGGGTGCCAAGCAGTGTCGGTAACAATCCAGATAATCGTATCGCTGAGTAGATCAAAATAATCCAAAGTACCTCGACACTCAACCTCTTTATTATTACCTCCGAAATAAGATACTATATCACCTAACCATAGGCACGGAGTTGTTTCGGTTATCTCTGGAGGGTATTCAGGCAAAGGCGCATTAGTTGAGCGTGCTTCGATGAACTTCTGATAGTATTCGCTATTTTTCTCTGTAAGAGTAGATAGTTTCTCATATAGTTGAGAGATCTCCTCTTTGTCGCCAAATATTTTTAGGCAGGTTATGCAATTGTTAGCCATCTGATTATGATTTAATAAGTTGTAAAATGTCGTTCTTGATTAACTCCGCAGAGCGTGGGCGAAACACAAATGTCTGAGAGTGTTGATAGGTGCTAAACTCTAACCCCTCACTCTGCCACTGCTCCAGATTAGCCAGAAATAGCCCCCAATCTGAGGCGGCAGTTAGCTTGTAAAGCTTTGTTTCAGCAGGTAACACAACCCAAATAAAATCAACTTCACCCTTTGTCTGAGCCACAAATCGCATATCACGATAGAGGGAGTTGGAGTTGAGCGTAGCAGTATTACAGCTCGCAAAACTCTCCATTCTTACCGCTAAGGTCTTCACCATAAAGTTCACCAAATCGTCAGCCATCTGAACCTCGCTAACTCTCATCTGCTCATCGAGATTATTGCTTTTGTTGTGTTTTGA
>JBCQUZ010000153.1:0-3962 GCA_047173645.1 Rikenellaceae bacterium | reverse complement strand
CCACGCACTATGCGAACCGAGAAACCAATCATCCACATATCGCTCAACCCCCACCCTGACGATAGGCTCTCCGACTCAGATTTAACCAATATTGCCACCGAGTATATGGAGCGTTTAGGGTATGGCGAGCAACCCTACATCATCTTTAAACACGAGGACTTGCAAAGAGAACATCTGCACATCATCTCGCTCAGAGTGGGTGCCGATGGCAAGCGTCTGAACAACGCCTATATCAAACGTCGGAGCAAGCGCATAACCAACGAGCTGGAGAAAAAGTATGGGTTATTACCATCGAGCAAGATGAGAAATTCACCTCTTGCCAATGTCAAGCGAGTCGATATTTCACAGGGAAATATCAAGAGTCAGATAACCTCTGTGCTACGCCACGCACAGTCGTATCGCTACCAAACGATGGGCGAATATCGAGCGTTGCTATCCCTCTATGGTGTCACCGTAGAGGAGGCACGAGGCGTGGCGCAGGGCAAGGAGTATCACGGATTGGTCTACTCGGCAATTACCGAAAATGGTGATAGAATAGGCAAACCCATCAAGGCATCACAGTTTGGAAAGTATGCTGGAATCAAGAGCCAACAACGCCACTTTGCAACCTCCAAACAGCAGATTGCTGAGCGTAAATTACACCATAGAACCCACCGAGCAATCAAGGGTGTTCTTGGGCAAACTCACATTAGAGATAAGTTTGTGGAGGAGCTTAAAAAGAGAGGTGTGGACACCATATTTCGAGAGACCGACACGGGGCGTATCTATGGCGCAACGTTCATAGACCACAATAGTGGCTGCGTTCTCAATGGCTCTCGTATGGGTAAAGATATTTCGGCAAATGCGCTGGAGGAACATTTCAGCACGCCTATATCTGGGTTTGCTCCGACCATTGGTGATCTACACGGTAACTCAGAGCCAACCGAACAGCTATCACAACGAGATGATGGCTACGAGTTCGATGGCTTGGGGCTACTGAGCGACTTAGGCGGTGGTGGTGATGACCCCGAAGAGGAGCGTTTCCGCCGAGCGATGCAGCGTAAGAAGCGCAAGAAAAAAGGAATTAGAATGTAAATTATTAAAATTTGAGATTATGAATCAGGAAGATGATTTGAGAGCATTAGGCAAGATTATGGACTTGCTACGTGCTGTAAGTATTCTATTTACCATCATCAATATCTATTGGTATTGCTATGGCGCAATGGAGCTTTGGGGAATAAATATAGGTATCGTGGATAAGATACTTATGAACTTTGATCGCACAACGGGGCTGTTCGGCTCTATCGTTTGGAGTAAGTTATGCGCTCTATTGCTGCTTGCCCTCTCGTGCTTAGGCATACGAGGCGTAGCCGACGAGAAGATTACGTGGCTAAAGATATGTTCGCTAATGGGGGCAGGTGTGGCACTATTCTTTTTGAATTGGTGGATACTCACGCTGCCACTTGGCGTAGAGGGTAGCGCAACGCTCTATATATTTACTATGGTCGTGGGTTATATCTCCCTGCTTATGGCGGGGTTGTATATGAGCCGACTCCTGAAAAACAACCTTATGGAGGATGTTTTCAATGAGGAGAATGAGAGCTTTCAGCAAGAGACCAAGCTAATGGAGAATGAGTATTCGGTTAATCTGCCGACCCGTTTCTACTACAAAAAGCGATGGAACAATGGATGGATAAATGTAGTCAATCCATTCCGAGCGAGCATCGTGTTGGGAACGCCTGGCTCTGGTAAATCGTATGCTGTGGTGAACTCCTACATCAAGCAACAGATTGAGAAGGGCTTTAGTATCTACCTCTACGACTTTAAGTATCCCGACCTATCAACCATCGCATACAACCACTTGAAGAATAACACAAAAGGCTACAAGGTCAAGCCAACATTCTACGTAATAAACTTCGATGATCCACGCCGCTCACACAGGTGCAACCCCATACACCCCGACTTTATGAGCGACATATCGGATGCTTACGAGAGTGCCTACACCATTATGCTCAACCTCAACAGAACGTGGGTGCAGAAGCAGGGTGATTTCTTCGTAGAGTCACCAATTATCTTGCTTGCTGCAATCATTTGGTATCTGCGTCTGTATGAGGGTGGCAAGTACTGCACATTCCCTCACGCTATCGAGTTTCTGAACCGCAGATATGAGGATATTTTCCCTATTCTTACAAGCTATCCGCAGCTCGAAAACTACCTCTCGCCCTTTATGGATGCTTGGCTCGGAGGTGCGGCGGAACAGTTGCAGGGTCAGATAGCTTCGGCAAAAATCCCACTCTCACGTATGATTTCGCCCCAACTATATTGGGTGATGTCCGACAGTGAATTTACCCTTGATATTAACAACCCCGAAGAGCCGAAAATCCTATGTGTAGGTAATAATCCCGACCGCCAAAACATCTATGGTGCAGCGTTGGGACTCTACAACTCACGTATCGTGAAGCTGATAAACAAGAAGGGAATGTTAAAGAGTGGCGTCGTGATTGACGAGCTACCAACCATATATTTCAAGGGGCTTGATAACCTTATCGCCACCGCCCGAAGTAACAAGGTTGCGGTCTGTTTGGGATTCCAAGATTTCTCGCAGCTCAAGCGAGATTACGGTGACAAGGAGGCGCAGGTGGTGATGAACACCGTTGGTAATATCTTCTCTGGGCAGGTTGTTGGCGAGACCGCCAAAAACCTCTCGGAACGCTTCGGCAAGGTACTCCAAAAGCGACAATCGCTAACGATAAATCGCAACGACAAGTCCACCCAAATCTCCACTCAGTTGGATAGCCTTATCCCTCAGAGTAAGATTTCGACCCTTACGCAGGGTATGTTCGTCGGAGCGGTGTCGGATAACTTCACCGAGCGTATCGACCAAAAGATTTTCCACTGCGAGATAGTGGTAGATGCCGACAAGGTAAACTCAGAGGAGGCACGCTATGAGCCAATCCCAATCATAGCCAACTTCATTGATAAAGAGGGTAATGATTGTATGGCTCAAACAATAGAGGATAACTACAACCAGATTAAATCCGATATTCGAGAGATTGTAGCTCGTGAGCTTGAGCGCATAGCAGCCGACCCCGACCTGTCGCACCTACTACCTCAACCACCTAAAGAGCAGACGGATTAATACAACAAGAGCAGAGGCACAAAACCTCTGCTCTTAATTTTACACCTCATCAAATAGTGTTCTTGTATGCCCCACAGGTAGTGCAGGAGATTGCATACCATCCTCGTGATTCATCTTTTTATTGAGGATATAAACCAAACGATTTAGGAAATATGCACGGTCATCTTTATTACGTCTTTTTATTGTCGAGGAGTATGTATCGTGACTATTCCGCAACTCAATACCCAAGAACTTCTCTAACAAATATGCGAATTCATTTATTCTTGTGCTCCCATTCTCATTTTCAATACTTTTGCTCTCGATGAGACCATAGACTAACTCCACGAAGTGGACATCATCGGTAGTCCATTTGTATGAGTGTTTAGGCTTCGTTATTCTTTGATGATTATCATTAGTTATATATAATCGCTCTTTAAGTTCTGAGTGTATACAATCCAAAAGCTTTTGCACCATCCGAGAGGCTTTGACTATAAATTTATTATCAGGGCAACGACTGGCAACATCTTGCAACTCAACATCTGCATACATTAGTGCAGATATAAGTTCTCGATGATTTACCGCCTCATTGTAGAGCCTGAAAAGCTCTGTTACAAAACTATCATAGGCATCACTACTTAAAATGCCTTCACTCTCTTCTTTGCCGAAATCTTTTTAAAAAACGGCATCTTCATTAAATGTTTAAAATTCATTGTTTGTTTGTAAATTATAAGTAAAAAAGATGCGCTAATGCAGGTCTGCGACAAAAGCACATCTGTAATATGTTTACAAAGATAAAAATATAATCATCAAAAACAACGACGAGGATACTTTTAATAAGCTTTTATAGCATTTTCGAAAACATCTA
>JBCQUZ010000152.1:0-3988 GCA_047173645.1 Rikenellaceae bacterium | reverse complement strand
GAGGTTTCGTTCGATATTACAGCCGATGGAACACCTCAAACATTGACTCTTAATGATGGTACAAACAGCTATGTTTTAACTCTTGAATCAACAGCTATCGGAGAGTTTACAGCCTATATTATGGTCGCTCCAATCGAAAATAACACCGAGATAACATACACGGTTGATTATGGTGGCGATGACAATACATCATCTGACACTATTACAACTGCTCAGGATTACGAGGCAGGTGGCGTTTATGCTCAAGCTATCACTGTCGCAGCCTATGTAGATGATAACCCATACGAACTTACAGCAACTCTTCCTTCGGCTTACGACAATGGCTTTGAGTGGATTTCAGCGTGGACTAATGGCGACTCATTCAAACTCTACAAAAAGAGCAATAACGACTTAGTTGATACATTTACTTATGATGAAACTGAACAAAAATTCTTATCGTCATCTTTTGCAACAGAGCTAAGTGCCCAAACAGATTACATAGCAACTTATGCAGCAAGCGAGTCAATAGATTTGTCGGCTCAAACACAAACGGGCACATCGACCGACCACCTCAAAACAACAAGCCAAATGAGCACAGAGTTCAAAGGTGGTGCAGAGGCGGCATTCACCTACGACTACGCAATCTTAGCGGTAACATTCACATCAACATCGACCCCTAAGACTTTGACCCTCACCAACGAGACATCATCAAGTAAGTATGTTCTTACGTTCGATAACCCTGCCTCTACTGGTTCGGATTCATACACCGCATACCTAATGATCGACCCAATGGATGCAAGTTCAGAGTTGAGCTACATAATAGATTGCGGCGAGACAACAGTTTCGACCCTCTCTACAACGCTCACAGCGGCTTACGAGGCAGGTGTGTCATACACTCAAGCAATTGAGGGCGCTACAAGCCTAACTGCAATCTCGACAGCCGATCAGTTGATTACATATTTGACTACCCCAACATCGGATGCTATTTTGATGGATGACATCACAATCAATGGCGAGACAATTACAACTTCGACCTCTTACCTCGCAAAGGTATTCGATGGAAATGGTCACTCTATTAGTGGATTTAACTACTCTACCCCAATGTTTAGTGGTATGAATAGTGGTGGTGTGGTGAAGAACCTTACCGTGACCTCGCCAGTGGTAAGTGGTACAGATTACATGGGTACTATCGTAGGAAAGTTGATGGCAGGTGCATTAGTTGATAACTGCGAGGTAGTTAATGGTTCTATCACCACCACTTCTAACAGCAACGCAGGAGGTATCGCAGGTCAAAGCAAGGGTGTAATCTCGAACTGCTCATTTAGCGGAACAGTTACAAGTTGCAACCAAAATGTTGGTGGTATAGTCGGTGTGATGATTAGCGATGGCGATAATGAGTGTTCGGTGAAGAACTGCTCAGTAGATGCAACGATACAATTCTCAAGTGCAAGTTCAAGCAAGACAGGAGCTGGAGGTATCGTAGGTAAGAGTCAAACTGCAACTATCTCGGGTTGTACATTTGAGGGTAGCGTTACAGGAACCAAAAACTTGGGTGGTATGGTAGGATATACAGCTACAACAACTGGTTATATAACTACTATTATTGACTGCGTAAACAATGGCTCAATCATCTCTAGCGGAGGATATGCAGCTGGTATCGTGGCAAATATCTTAGCTTCGGACAAAGTCCTCGGTTGTACTAATAATGGAAGTGTAACTATTTCTTATGATGCAACTAGCACAACTGGATATGCAGGAGGTATTGTTGGTAATGCACCATCGGGTTCTATCGTTGCAGGTTGTGTAAACAGCGGAACGATTGGCACAACAAACGGCGATGAGGATGCGATCACAAAGATTGGATGTATAGTAGGTACTGGTTCTCCAACAATTGTAGCTTGTTACAATTCAGGAATATTGAGTCTTACATCAGGTGGTTCGTTTGGTGGTATTATTGGTCAAGCAGATGGTGGTTCGATAACCTCTTGTTATAGCAATGATAATATTTTGACAACAGGAAATAACCGTTCACCAATCATTGGTTACAATAAGGATTCTGCTGCCACAACATCAGAGTGCTACTACGTAGATTCAACAGGTACAACGTGGACTAACACATCGGGTACTGCGTGCGAAGATATTGCAACTCTTAATGGCAAGGTTGAGGCTATGAACACAGCAATTAATAGTTCTGATTGCACAACCTACAAATTCAAAGTCGGCACAGATCAAACAACTAATTTGCCAACGATTATTCTTAGCGAATAATAATCCCACAATAAAATAAACACCCCCGAGCGGTCGATAGATTTTAGTGTCGGCCGCTCTTTTTAAAATTAGCTTACAATGAAAAAGAGTTCAATATTAACACTCTGCGCTTTGGCACTTTTCGCCACGGCAAGCGCACAAATGCCACTCCTCGACCACGTATATGCTGCCGACCCTTCGGCGCACGTCTGGGCGGATGACCCCAATACTCTGTGGCTCTACACTTCGCACGACGAGGTGGGGACAAACACCCACAAAACAATGTTTAGCTACCACGCATTCTCGACCACCGACCTTGTGAACTGGACAGACCACGGACGCATACTCTCGGTCGACGATGTGGAGTGGGCATCGACTATGGCGTGGGCAATAGATGCGGTGAATTGGAGGGGCAAATACTACCTCGTGCACTGTATGAAGGAGCGAGCTACGGGTGTCACACGCACAGGACTTGCGGTGAGTGACTATCCGCAAGGACCATTCATCGACGCAGGATATATCAATGGCGTGGAATTTGGTCAAGACCCGTCGCTATTTGTCGATGACGATGGCAAGCCATATCTATATTGGGGAGCAGGGGCAAAGTGCTACGGTGCGGAGCTTACCGATGACCTGCGAGCTATCAAACAACATACCCTCGTAGACCTCACATCGCAACTCTTCGAGGTGTTCGAGGGTCCGTGGGTACACAAATACAAGGGCAAATATTACCTCTCATACCCAGGTCTGCCAGGCAACAAATGGCCAGAGCAGATGTACTACGCCACAGCCGACAAGCCACTTGGACCCTACACATTCCAAAAGATATATATCCCCAAATTCAATAAACATTCGGGTACAAATCACGGCTCAATCATAGAGTGGAAGGGTAAGTGGATAGCGTTTCACCACGGGTCGCAACTCTCGGGAGGTAACTCAACCTGCCGCAACCTATTGGCAGATTGGTTGACATACGACAAAAATGGCGAAATAAACGTTATAGATAACCCCACAGGTCTAGGGCTAGCCGAAAAATCAAAGGTCACAATATTTTTGGAGGCTGAGAATGCACCTCGCCAAGGTGGCAAATTAGATGGTACACACATCGCATACTCCGAAGTGGGATACTCTGGCACGGGTTACGTCACAGGGTTCGAGACCAAGTTCAACTTCGCACAGGTGATAGCACAAGTAGCCAAACCAATGAAAGGCAAACTCACAATCCGCATAAAGAGCGACAGAGATTTCAATGCCGATATATTCGTAGGCAACAGAGTGCTCAACAGCGAGTGGAACGGAATGCGCATCACAAAGGCAGATGGTTGGCAAGAGCTACACTTCGAAGATGTACAACTCGAAGCGGGCAACAACCCAATTAGGATTCAATCCTACCAAGATGCAAATCTATGCGTTGATTGGTTTAAGGTTGAGTTGTAGAGAGTTGCCAAATAAAAAATCCACCTAATATCTAAAATTGACCTGCTCAGATCCGCAATATTCTGCTTTTTTGCCAAAAACAAAAATCCCTGAAACAAATGGATAATCACTCCCTTTTTTATGGATGCAAAGGTAGTTACAGTCGATAACAAAGAGAAAATATCAAGCAGTAACTTGTTTAGCGTGAAATCTCCACGCTCTTTCGAGGTAGTATTTCACGCTAAAATATTTGTCTCTTTTACTCCTTGCACTCTATTAGCATCCGAAATAAAAAGTAGAACTAATAATTAAACAACAATGTCAAATAGTGATAAAAAACTCCATT
>JBCQUZ010000151.1:0-4002 GCA_047173645.1 Rikenellaceae bacterium | reverse complement strand
TGCAATAGACGGTCTCACACAGAGGGTATATTCGATAACCTCATAAAACGAATGGTCGAAAACGCACCAAAACGGCTTGGTGATAGCTTGTAGTGCGTGCGGTCTAAGCGCTTATACCTATAACCGAAATCAATAAAGGTACTTTTCTTATTCCAAACATAAACTACTAATAACGGTAGTATATACAGCGACATCATATGAAAAAAATATTAGTCATTGCCACGTCCCACAAAACGAGAGGTGGTATAACTTCTGTTGTCAAAGCTCATCAGCAAGGTGCGCAATGGAGTGAATATAGCTGCAAGTGGATAGAGACACATGTCGACAAAAGGGCAATTCATAAACTTGCTTATCTTGTAAAAGGTTGGTTCTCCTTTATTGCAAATGTTCCATTTTGTAGTTTAGTACATATTCATATGAGCGAGCCACCATCGGCTATAAGGAAATGTCTCTTTATGCCTCTGGCAAAATTATTTGGCAAAAAAGTTATTGTCCATTTTCACGCATTCTCCCCTGAAACGACCATTGAGAGTAATAGGAAATCGGTTTATCGCTACCTATTCAGCCGAGCCGACAGAGTAATTGTTCTTTCGGAGAGTTGGCGAAAGGCTGTTAATGACTCATTTAATTTGGGCGATAAAGTGGTGGTGGTCTTTAACCCTTGTACGACAGCGCCATCGTCTGAGGTAGTACAACAACAGAATCATATCCTTTATGCAGGTACAGTAAATGCACGAAAAGGTTACGCCGATATGATAAAGGCGTTTGCAAAGATTGCTAATAAATATCCTGATTGGAAGATTGTATTTGCTGGAAATGGTGAAATAGAAGAGGGTCAAACACTCTCGAAAGAGCTAAGCATAGAGAATCAAGTTGTGTTCTTAGGGTGGGTTAATGGAGCAGATAAAGATCGAGCCTTCAAAGAGGCTACGATATTCTGCTTGCCGAGCTATGCCGAAGGGTTTCCGATGGCTGTTTTAGATGCTTGGGCTTATGGTTTACCTGTTATAACAACCCCTGTTGGAGGTATACCAGATGTCGCTATTGATGGTGAAAATATGATGCTATTCAATCCTGGTGATATTGACAAGTTAGCAGAGCAGATGGATAATATGATTTGCAATAGAGAATTAAGAGAGAGTATAAACAAAGAATCTCTAAATTTTGCTAATGAGAAGTTTAACCTATCGACCATAAACAACAATGTTCGGGAGTTGTACAAATCTCTATTAGATTAATGATAAAGTGCTCTTTAGGTCGATTGCCTATAACTTTGACCTCTCACGGCGTAGGTGAAAAAAGAGTACTGTTAAACAACTCAGATACTCAAACCCACATTACACAAATTGCCATAACGACATTAAATCGTGGAGAAGTAGCAGATTTACACGCCCACCCAACCATGGAGGAGTATTTCATTATCAGAAAAGGGGGTGCTGAAATTATCGTTGACAGTGAGGTATTCGTTTGTGAACTTGATGATTTTATACAAATCCCGCCACACTCCCCACATCAATTAAAAGCCGTCACAGACCTAGAAATTCTCACAATAGGCTGTGCCACAGAGTAATTAAATGAAATATGAATTTAAGTTTAAAGACTATTCCTCTTTTGAGTAACTCAAAGGATTTATCGTTGTTGCCTATTGGCAAGCTTTTAATCAACACTATCAATGCCCATTCATACAATACGGCTCTCAACGACGAGCTCTTTGCTGAGGCATTGATAAAGGGTGACGTGTTAATTCCCGACGGGGCAAGCATTGTGATGGCGTGTAAATGGCTAAAGGCGAAATCGCAACCGACGGAGCGCATTGCAGGGTGGGACCTATTCCAATATGAGATGCAGAAACTCAATAAAAAAGGTGGTAAATGTTTCTTTATGGGAAGTAGCGAGGCAGTACTTAGCAAGATTAAAGAACGAGCAAAATTTGAGTTTCATAACATCGAGATAATCACCTACTCACCCCCCTATAAACCAGAGTTTAGTGAGGAGGATAACCAAGCAATCGTCGATGCCATTAACGAGGCAAATCCCGATCTTTTGTGGGTTGGTCTCACCGCTCCAAAACAAGAAAAATGGGCATATACCCATTGGGATAGATTAAATATCAACTGCCATACAGGAACCATCGGAGCAGTATTCGATTTCTATGCAGGTACAATCGAACGGGCTCCACTCTGGTGGCAAGAACACTCGTTGGAGTGGCTGTATCGCCTAATCAAAGAACCTAAGCGCATGTGGCATAGGTATATAATAGGGAACACACTATATATTTGGAATATAATAAAAGAGAAATTTAATAATTAAACTTAAATAAAAAAATCATGACAAAAGTAGCATTAATCACAGGTATCACAGGTCAAGATGGATCATTCTTGGCGGAGTTCCTATTGGAAAAAGGTTATGAGGTTCACGGAATTATCCGTCGTTCATCGTCGTTCAACACAGGTCGTATCGAGCACCTATATCTAGATGAGTGGATTCGTGATATGCACAACAAAAAGCTCGTGAATCTTCACTATGGAGATATGACAGATTCAAGCTCTCTAGTGCGTATTATCCAAGCTGTTCAACCAGACGAGATCTACAACCTTGCAGCTCAATCGCACGTTAAGGTATCGTTCGATGTTCCAGAGTATACCGCTGAGTGTGATGCAGTTGGAATATTGAGAATGTTGGAGGCGGTACGCATTCTTGGTATGGAGAAGAAGTGCCGTATCTACCAAGCATCTACCTCTGAGTTGTACGGTTTGGTACAAGAGGTTCCTCAAAAGGAGACCACTCCATTCTATCCACGTAGCCCATATGGAGTTGCAAAGCAATATGGTTTTTGGATTACTAAGAACTACCGCGAGTCATACGATATGTATGCTGTAAATGGTATCCTCTTCAACCACGAGTCAGAGCGTCGTGGCGAGACTTTCGTAACACGTAAAATCACTTTGGCAGTAGCTCGTATCGCACAAGGTTACCAAGATAAATTGTACCTAGGTAATATGGACTCTCTTCGTGACTGGGGTTACGCAAAGGATTATGTACAATGTATGTGGATGATTCTTCAACACGAGACACCAGAGGATTTCGTTATCGCAACTGGTGAGTACCACACAGTTCGTGAGTTTACAACCTTGGCGTTCAAGGAGGTAGGTATCGAACTTCGTTGGGAAGGCGAAGGCGTTAATGAGAAGGGTATCGATGTTGCAACAGGCAAGGAGCTAGTTGCTGTAGATCCTAAATTCTTCCGCCCAGCAGAGGTAGAACAACTTTTGGGAGATCCTACAAAGGCTAAGACACTACTAGGATGGAACCCAACACAAACATCTTTCCCAGAGTTGGTTAAGATCATGGTTCAACACGATTTGAAGTATGTGAAGAAGTTCCACGAGCAGTTGGAGGTAAACTTGTAAGGAATGGAGAAATCAGCAAAGATCTATATTGCAGGACATAGAGGAATGGTCGGTTCGGCCATTCTTCGCAACCTGCAAGCAAAGGGGTACACCAACTTCATCACTCGAACTCATAGCGAACTAGATTTAACATCACAAGCATCGGTAAATGAGTTTTTTGCGACAGAGAAGCCTGATTATGTATTCTTGGCGGCAGCAAAGGTTGGTGGAATTGTAGCTAATAGTACCTATCCAGCGCAGTTCTTCTATGAGAACTCGATGATTCAAAATAATATTCTTCACGCTTCATATATCAATGGCGTTAAGAAACTTATGTTCTTGGGTAGCTCATGTATTTATCCAAAACTAGCACCTCAGCCGATGCAGGAAGATGCCCTTTTGACGGGTCTTTTGGAGCAGACGAATGAGGCATATGCTATAGCGAAGATCTCGGGAATCAAGATGTGCGACTACTACCGCAAGCAGTATGGCTGTGACTTTGTGAGTGTTATGCCAACGAACCTATATGGTACGGGCGATAACTATGACCTGCAAAACTCTCACGTTTTGCCAGCTTTGTTGCGCAAATTTCACGAGGCGAAGCAGACGGGAG
>JBCQUZ010000150.1:0-4008 GCA_047173645.1 Rikenellaceae bacterium | reverse complement strand
ACTTCTCTCCAAGATGACCATTGAGGAGCTAAAGAAGTTTAAGAAACAACTCCACTCTATTCGTGATAGTGGTTGGAGTTATAAACGATCTTCACCTACCACAGCTCCTGCTCAAGTTATCTATTGTGTGAGTGGACACACTTCAAATCAAGTACTCAATTAGTATTAACCAATAAAAATAACAACAATGGAAAAAGAAGTAATTGCAAACAAAAAATTGAGAGTAGACTTAGATGCAAAGTTACAAGAGTTGAAATCGCTAACCCCATCAAGAGAGAGGTCTTTGGCGATAACCAAACTACAAGAGGCTATTATGTGGCTTGGTATGGATTTAAAAAGATTGAATGAACCCAATCCTTATCCAGAGAGTTACAATCCCGACAACACCACTATTGAGCCTACGGCTGATAATTTAAAACTTTAGAAGACGATGGGAAAGACTTATATCGGGATTGTATCTATCAAGGTGCAGTTTCCAAGAGGATACACACCACGTTCTAAAACCTACAAGATAGGTTATATAACTGATAAGAATACGATCTCTTACAAAGAGGCAATTCAGAAAAAATATATCGATGAGATAAAAGGTGTTTTGGAAAAACAAATTCCGAAAGTGATGCCTAAAATAACCTCTTTTGTAGATGTTATGATTGTAGATGCAATAGATGTTTAATAGTAATTTTATAATAACAATGGAAGAGAACAAAAAACAGACTGTCGAAATGACAGCAGATGAGTTGGCAAGGTACAACTCATTCAAAGAGGCAGAACAAAAAGCAGCTGCCAAAGCTAAGGCAAAAGAGGAGCGTGAGGTCTACACGCAATTGGTCGATGAGGAGATTGAGAGCGCACTACCCGTTCTGCTTGAGATGAGTGAGGGCATAAGCTCCGTCAAGAAGAAGGTGCTTGAGAACTTCAACCAAATCCTCACAATGAAGGCAGAGGTACTCAATAGGGTCAAGGAGGATCAAGGTTCACACCACTTTACTCACTCCGATGGTAAACAGAGAATCATCATCGGTCGCCACTCTTGCGATGGGTGGAAGGACACAGTAAACGATGGTGTCGCAATTGTCAAAGATGCGTGCTTGGATCTAATCAAAGATGATGTAACCAAGGCTCTCGTTAATCAGATGCTACGAATGATCTCACGAGATAGTGCAGGAAACCTCAAGGCGTCGAAAGCACTTCAGTTGCGCAAGATGGCGAGCGACCTCAATAACGAGAGGCTCAACGAGGGTATCACAATTATCGAGGAGGCATATATACCCTCATTCTCTAAGGTCTATATCTATGCCGAGCGTAAGGACGAGAAGAGCGGTGCTTGGGTGCGTGTTCCACTTGGTATGACGGAGGCGTAGGTTATGAAGATAGAACACGTAATAGATAGTTGCAAACACTGTCGCTTCCTTAAAAGATACAACGATGCTACAGCTAATCACGGCTATGTGCTAATCTGTATTAAGTCAGTAAAAGTAGTACATATTGACTATTCAAGAGGTCATAGTCACGATATTGGTTGCACCATAGATATTCCCCAAGACTGCACTTTGGAGGATTATGTTGGAGATAAAACACAAGTTGATGAAGAGTAATGGCGCAAATCGAGCAGACTCCCCAAGGTATAGACGAGGAGATCTGCTCGGTCGCTTACAAAGAGGCGACCAACGTAGAATAGCACAGATGGCAGGGTGCTCCACCTCCAGTGTGTCGGCAGTTCTTAACGGAATGACCGCTCAAGACACCAAACTCGCAGAGTATATAATCAGAGTAACAGAACGAGTAATAGAAACTAATAGATTTAGAAGATGAACTTAGAACATACAGTACGATACGTGGTCGGAGTACTACGATCGTGCAAAAACAAGTCCCAATTTGAGGATACTCTCCCTTGGGGTATTACGGCAATAGCCAAGTCTTCAAAAGAGGACAAGTCAAAGAGAATAGACCACGAAGGTAAGCGATTGGAGAAATTCATACCTCCACGCATCACAAGCTGCAAACTATGCGGCGGTACAGGGCAAATAGAGGGCGACGTTTGCGTTCAATGCCAAGGGTCGGGGCGAGTGGTCGTCACAAGCGAAATAGTAACGTATATCAAACCTTTTGAACCTCAAGTGTAATGACACACGCAAGTTTATTTTCGGGTATAGGTGGCTTTGATTTAGCCGCCGAGTGGGCAGGGTTTACGAATGTGTTTCATTGCGAGAATGACCCATTTTGCCAAAAGGTACTTAATTATCACTATCCAAACAGTATAAGTTATGATGACATTAAACAAACAGATTTTTCAGTACATAGAGACCAAATTACGGTTCTTACGGGTGGATTCCCGTGCCAACCATTCTCTGTGTCGGGCAAGAGAAAAGGAGCGAATGATGACCGCTACCTCTGGCCAGAGATGCTCCGAGCAATTCGAGAGATACGACCAACTTGGATTATTGGTGAAAATGTTAATGGTATCACCAGTATGGTACTCCCGACACAAGAGGTTGGAGTGGAGGGTGAAACCACAGATGGCGAAGAGAGTTCTACTCAAGAGTTCGTCATTGAGCGCATCTGCAAAGAGTTCGAAGAGGAGGGATATACCATCCAACCGCTTGTTATTCCAGCTTGCGCCGTTGGTGCGCCACACCGCAGAGACCGAGTGTGGTGTATTGCCCACCGTGCAGACTCAAGGGCTGAAGAGGTGCAACAAGAATGGGAAGACGGAGTTCCTACCGTTGGAGCTGCTACCCACCCCAACAGCGACAGACGGAACAAGAGGGGGCGAGATAGTATCGAGCAAACGGAAGACACGACCATCGGGCAAAGTCTACTCAGCGAATTTGAACGACTTATCAAAGAGTGGATTACTTCCTACTCCCTTAGCAATAGATGCGACAATGGGTGCGATAATCGGCAAAGAGGACACGTTCAAGATGACCTCGACAGGTATGCCGCGCAAGATCAATCGCAAGGGAGTAGACGGGAGTGTGGGGTTGGCGAGATTGGTGTCGCTGATGGGATCTCTCCCGACACCCAAGACCACCGACTCACGCCACGCATTGAGGGACCGGGGAAAGAGCAATTTGGGGGAGCAGATGAGCGAAGTATCTTTCCAAGTCAATGGCGAGACTTCCCAACTCAATCCCCTGTTTGTAGCCGAGATGATGGGGTTTCCTTTGGATTGGATGGTATCACCTTTCATAAGTGGCGCAGACTAACGATAAAGGCTTTTGGTAATGCTATTGTACCTCAAGTAGCTTATCAAATATTGAGTGTAATTAAAATATTAGAAGGTAATGAGTAATACAACAACAATCACCTGCACCACGTGCGGACAAGTAATAATCATATGCGATTCGGGGTGTGTCAGATGCCCCAGTTGTGGAACTAAACATTGCGGAGAGTGATAAAATTTGGCGCATAACGAATAATTTATTAACTTCGTATAATATTAATCTAATAACATTCAAAATGGAGACTTTTATAACATTAGCCACAATTGCAGGTTCGGTACTATCTATCATTCTTTTCTTTAAGGTGTGGTCAATGACAAACAATGTCAAAGAGCTAAAAAAGCAACTTGTAGATAATAATACAGGGAGACTTCAAGTCCGCATAGCTTTAGCTAAGAAATCATCTAACCTTAAAGACATTCTTTTTGATGCAATGTTTAAGGAATTATCAGTAGCATACTTTACATCTGAGTCAAAGACAGCAGATATTATCAATGTGATTAAAGAGTACAAGAAGTATTATAAACGAGCAGGTATAGAGTTTCCTTCAGAGTTTGATACGATGGATTACGAGAAGTTTGATGCGTATTTATAATTTTTTCTCAACAATGTTTAGAATAGGCTGTAATCTAAGAGGTTACAGCCTATATTTTTGGAGTTTTGTTTAGAATTTATTATTTTTGTGCTATGGGAAAGGGGCGAGATATAGAGCTTATTAAAAAGCGTAATGCGGCGTTGTGCAGAAGATACATTTACTGGTCTGATGTGCAACGCCTTCGTCCCGATG
>JBCQUZ010000032.1:0-25144 GCA_047173645.1 Rikenellaceae bacterium | reverse complement strand
CCAACAAATTCTTTATGAAGGTATTGATTGCAACCTCAACCTTTTCGGGCTGATAAAAGACTTTGTGGCAGTCGATTCCTGCGGGGAGTTTCGTAGATTTCAGAGCTTCGATTTGGGCATCTACTTCGCGACCAACCTTTGTTATATCGGTGCCTGCTAATGCCGAGATCGAGATTCCGATGGCTGCTTGACGATCAAAGGTCATCGAATTACGCGTAGGTTCTATAAATCCCTTTTCGATGAGTGCAATATCCTTCAATAGGATTTGATCCCCCTCATGACCTTGAATAATTAGAGTTTGAAGCTCCTCGACAGTGTTATATTTATCATCTACCGAAACCCTTATACGATGCTCCCCACTCTTATAATATCCCGAATAGACCATTTTATTTTGCCCCATGATTGTTTGGATCACTTCGGTAGGCGAGATTCCCATGTGGGCAATACGATCTTCGTAGATAGATATATCTATAGTTGGAGTCAAAACTCCATACAACTCAATTTTAGAAACCCCCTTAATCCTCTGCACACTCTTTTTGATAAAATCTGCATAATCCGCAAGCTCTTCGGGCGAATAACCATCCGATGTTAGGGCATAGAACATTCCAAACACATCACCATAGCTATCCACAACCATGCTTTGTGATGCCCCTTCGGGTAGAGACGATTGTGCATCCGATATTTTACGTCGAAGAATATCCCATAACTGTTCGATTTCGCTATTGGGGGTTGTACGGTCAAGGTTGACTGTTATGATCGAGAGGTCGGCAGTAGATCTACTATCCACCTTCTCGATTCCCTTCATTGTATATATCGCCTTTTCGAGCTTATCGGTCACCTGCAACTCCACTTCATAGGATGATGCTCCAGGGTAAGTTGTCACAACAACCGCTTGTTTTACGGTGATTGCAGGATCCTCCAACTTGCTCATATTCATATAGGATAGAATACCACCCACAACCAAAATAGTTATGAAGTAGTAGACCAACTTACTATTGGCTAATGCCCATTTACTAATATTCATCGCCCTACAATATATTTCCTACATTAGACTTCGAAGGTGCCGACATCGGTTCAACCTTTTGCCCCTCACTAATGGAGTTTACCCCTGCGGTGATAACCATATCTCCCATAGAGATCCCCCCTTTAACTATCACATTACCATTGCGAAGTACATCTCCCAGCTCAACCTTTACGAGCTGAGCCTCTCCATTATCAATTCTCCAAACACAACACTCTCCATCGCGCTCAAAGACTGCACTAAATGGAATTATACTCTTTGATTCACTTGCTATTTCATTTGCCGACGAATAAATCAATTGCACCATTGCCGAATTACCTAACGTGGGATATACCCCCTCATCGTCGCACACCACAAATCTCCACTCATGAAGTTGGTTTAAATTTGCTTTGTGCGAAACACCGACACTCTTAAGTGTAAACTCTTTGTTTGGCATTGAGTTAAGTGTCGCCACAGCCGAACTAAGTTGCGAGTGTCTAAGATACTCCGACGCTGGGATATTAATCACAACTTCGGGTGCCGATGCCGATATAAATTTAATAATTGGAGTACCCGCCGCCACAGCTTCGCCTCGTTTGAAATTTATGGTTTGGATATAACCATCAAATGGTGCGCGCAATTGCGTATCGGCATAAGCATTTCGATGAGCCGATAGTTTTGAGGTTATCTGTTTAAGTCCACTCACCGCTTTGTCGTAATCGTTTTGCGACACTGTTTTGTCACCATACATAGCCACAACTCTTTCGACCTCGGCGCTCACCGCATCATACTCTGCTTGGGTCGCAGCGAGTTGAAGTTTATAGTCGCGATCATCCATATATGCCACAACTTGATCTCGTAGCACACGTTGCCCCTCGACAACAGCAATTCTATCTACAACACCTGCCACTCTAAACGATAGGTTTACATCCGCCGAGGCAACAATTTTTCCTGGATATGTGGTCGATGAGTCTTGATCTCCCACACTCTTCGCCTCTTCACACTTTACTTTTTGCATCGATTTGGTTACATCTCCTACCTCAACACACGAAGTTAGAAACATTAATACTACAATCCCAAAACTTTTTTTAATCTTCATCTTTTAACGCTTATAATTGTCTACAACTTACCTTTTTGCAAAGATACAACATCAAACGAGATTTTTAATATTTTAGTGCATAAAAATAACAAAATTGGTATATTTTGCACCTATTTAGGACAAAAAAAATAGCGACTACTCTTCGGCAGTTGCTATTTGAAACATATCTCTTTGTGGCCAATCACTAACCTTTGCAATCGCAGAGGAGATACTCGACGATATATATCGCGTAATATTGGGTCCAATCCACGCTGAGTTATTCACCAAAAAGACCCATGTATAACCATCGCTTTGCCGTTTAATCAAAGCGGATGTTCCCGCCATCGAACCACTTCTTAACCAATCTCTCTTCGACACCGAAGCCCAGCCAATCGGATGTTTATTACGCCTCGTATCTGTCATCACTCGGATAGTCTCATCCGTCAATATTGTATTATATAGCGCTTTATCATCTATAGATGCAACAAACCTAAGCAACTCAACCGACGATGATACCCATCCGCCAGCACCTCCAAGCAGAGTTACATTATTGCCCCCATCGCTCTTCATTGTCATCCTCCCTGTGCCATCATACGCCTCGACAGGCTCCGCCTCCTTCACCTCATAATATTTCACCTCGTTCGATGCGCGATCTCGACTATAATTCTTTCCTATATAAATATCGTAACATCCAATAGGAGCCATAATTGAATCTCGAACATAGCTTTCGTAGCTCACACCCGAGACCCTTTCGACTATCTCGCCCAAAATCATATACCCCATATTGGAGTAGTCGTAACGCCCTCCTGGAGCTGAAATAATATTTGTTTTGGTGGCATACAACACAATATCGTCGATGGTCAAAGGCAACTCCTTATCCAACACTCGAGCCACCATGTAGTTTGCAAACCCTGGATCTCCACGCGATTCAGAGAAACCCGATGTATGACGCAGAAGATGTTCCACGGTGATTTTTTCGTGGTGACGGCTCCGCAGATCTAAATATATTGAATCGCTAAAAATTCCATTTTCTCCAAACACTTGCGCCCCAAGTGACAATCGCCCCTCCTCTACTAACTTCATTATAGCTGTGGCGGTTATGAGTTTCGATACCGAAGCGATTCTAAATCTGTGTTTGACATCGCACTCTTCGCCTCGCTCTTTATCGGCATATCCATACCCTTTGGCATATATCAAGCTATCGTTGCGCATAAGGGCAAACGACACCCCCGTAAATTCCCATCGGCGCATAAATTTTTCTATATCCCGATCAAATCGTTGGGTTTGCTTCAGGTCACTCATCTCATTGTCGATCAATTCATTGAGTTTAAGCAACCGAACCTCTTGTTTGGGTTGCAATTCTAAGTTAGAACACCCCTTTGGTGTTGATTTGGTACAAACAACAACGGTTGCTACCACACAGATAGCAACTATCACAAAAAAGAGTCTTCTATCGATCATTCTTCTTCTCCCCCTCCAAACAAATATAATATATAAACCTTTTACTATTATCTAGTTATCTAGCTTGCGAAAACGCTTGAGCAATACCCTCAGCAACTTGGTTGATACCATCCTTTAACTTGCCACCAACCATCATCTTCATCATCATATTGAGTTCGGCATGAAGCACTAATCTAAAGCGAGTATCGTATGGAGCAACCGATTGTAGTTGAATCCAAAACGAAAAATCTATAGGCACACCACCCTCGTCGCCTACAATCTTAACATGTTTATTCTCGACCCTTTCGTTGATTTTAAGTTTTACCGTAAAACCCTTCGCCTTAAATGAACATCTATCTTCGTCAGCTTGCCACTCTTCGACCTTATCTGCCACAGCTGGAGTGAGGTTGTCGAAACGACTAATAAGCATATAAATTTGCTCTACAGGGAGTAATATTTGGTGTTGTTTTGATTCGTATTTTTCCATTTTATTGATTTGGGGCTATTTAATTGGGGTTTCTATTTATTTGAATGTGAAAACTTATTCTATCGTGAAAACTCTTTGGGTTGGGGATGTGACCTCGATTGTTACAGTCATAGCGTTATCGGGCAATAGTTGCTCGATTCTCTCTGCCCACTCTATAAGGCACAAATCTCCAGAGCTGAGATACTCCTCAACTCCAAAATCTAGCGCCTCTTCGATTCGTTCGATACGATACATATCGAAGTGATATATTACCCCATCGTCGGGTGTAAGATACTCATTTACAATGGCAAAAGTTGGACTCGTAACGCTATCTTCCGACCCTGCACAATCGGCTATGGCTCTCACCAATGTGGTTTTACCTGCTCCCATCTCTCCGCGCAACAGAACGACCGTTCGTCCATTCAAATTATCTAAAATCGCCTGCGCAACACCTTTTAGTTCCGATAGTGAATCTATCTCTAATCTCTTCATCTACTCTTTAAATACTCTTAAAATATTATATATATACGATTCTCAAGGTACAAAAGTAATATTTTTTTGGAAACTTCTCTTACTATTTTCCCTTTGGTTTTAGAACAATATATGGAACAATCATCTCCTCCATCGAAATACCTCCATGTTGGAATGTATTTTTGTAATATCTAATATGTCGATTTGCGTCGTTGTTGTAGACCAAAAAATCGGCATCGTATGCAAAAATATAGCTCGACGTAAGGTTCGACGATGGCAGTTGAATATCTTCGGGTTTGGTCACCTCATACACCTCACGCTTGTTGTATGCCAAATTACGCCCCGTCTTATATCTCAGATTTGCAGATGTTTGCTTATCTCCAGTAACCTTCACAGGGTTATCCACACGCACGGTTCCATGGTCGGAGGTTATAATCACAGTGTGTCCTCGTTCGCTTAACAGTTTGAGGATTGTATATAGCTCCGAGTGTTCGAACCACGAACGTGTAAGTGAGCGGAACGACGCTTCATCTTCGGTGAGTTCACGAATAATATCAGTCTCTGTACGTGCGTGCGATAGGATGTCGAGAAAGTTATATACGATAACCGAAAAATCAGCATCATATACCCTATTGATATTGTCGAGCAACTTGCGCCCATGCTCTGGACGGATAAGTTTATCGAAAGTCATCTTATAGTTCTTGCCATTTGTCTGCATTTGACGACGCAAGAAATCCTCTTCATAGGCATTCTTTGCCCCCTCATCGCTATCGTTTAGCCACTTATCGGGCATAAGTTTCGAGATCGCGAGAGGCATCAAACCTGCAAAGATTGCATTGCGTGCATATTGGGTTGCGGTGGGCAAAATTGCGCAATAAAAATCATCAACCTGAACATCATAATAACCTCTCAAATAACCACCTATAGCTCTCCATTGGTCATATCGAAAATTGTCGATAAGCAACAGAGTTGTCTTTTGTGAATTATCTACAACAGGAAAAATATTGTTGCGCATAAGGGTGTGCGACATCACTGGCACATCCTCTACCCTACCATTGATCCAATCATAATAGTTACGGCTCACAAATTTAGAGTAGGCTTGACGAGCCTCTGTTTTTTGGTAAGCAAGCACTTCGCGGATACTATCATCCGACGACTCCGAAAGCTCGATTTCCCACGATGTGAGGCGACGATACAAGTTGCACCACTCCGAAAATGTCGATGCCATTTGCAACGATGTAGATAGTCGTCCAAACTCCGAACGGTAATCAGCAGTTGTTTGCTCGGTGACTAATTGTTGGGAGTGAACACACTTTTTGATCGACAAAAGAACTTGGTTGGGATTGACAGGTTTAATGATATAATCGGCTATTTTTGAACCAATTGCTTTATTCATCAGATTCTCCTCTTCACTTTTGGTCACCATAATAACGGGAGTTGTTGGGCGCACCTCCTTGATTCGAGGGAGGGTCTCCAAGCCTGTCATTCCAGGCATCATCTCATCGAGAATTATAAGATCATACGCCTCTTCGGTTGCCATATCTATTGCGTCGTAACCATTGTTACAACTATCGACTTCATATCCTTTACCACGCAGAAATAGGAGGTGGGGTTTTAATAGTTCGACTTCGTCATCGACCCATAATATCTTTACCATATTTTTTTATTTTCGTTTCTTCCTACAAATATATATAAATATAATCACATATATAATCATTAATGGTCAATTTTGCCCATTTATTGCGCTTTACGATAATTTAATTCGTAAAGCAATAAAAGATTATATAAATATGTTTTATCTTTGCATAAAATAAAATTTCATATCATTATGAGAAGTATCATATCAAAGAGTTTAGGAGGAATGATCGCTCGTGCCACATTCACCGCCACAAAGCATGGGATCAAACGCTCGTTGCTCGACCACCTATTTCTCGAAATTATATCGTTCGAACACTCACACGCGTTTCAAACCCTCGCTTCGCTAATGGAGCCATGGCAACTATACCAATTCCGAATGAAGGTGGAACAGAGCCTTCGCGAGATTCAAACAGAAGTGTTTAAGGGCGAAAACAACGAAGAGATCGACCCAGAATTATATTACAGCACATTCATGGAGCGATTAATGGATCGTTATCATGACTCAATACGCATAACTTCGCTACATGCTATATACCTGATTATATGCGATAAATCGACATACACATCTAAATATCTCGAAATATTTGAAATCTCGAAAGAGCAAATTTATCGCGCAGTAGAAGAGTCGACCATAACTCACGAAGTGAACTCAAAAACCGCCACAGATCACCACACCCTCGACGCCACCGAACACCCTCACTACACATCAGATTCAACTGATACGATCCCCGACACTCTACTAGAGCACGAACAACGCAAATCAAACCACCCTCTCGCAAAATTTGGCACCGAGCTTACGCTCCTCGCTCACGAAGGAAAAATTGAGCCCGTGATTGGACGCGAAGTGGAGATCGAGCGAGTGACCCAAATTTTGAGCCGTCGCAAGAAGAACAACCCCATTATTTTGGGTGAAGCAGGTGTGGGCAAAAGTGCAATTATCGAGGGGTTGGCTCTACGCATAGCTAGCGGAGATGTCCCCCATACGATCAAGGATAAACGCCTATTTTCGCTCGACCTATCGTCTCTCATTGCTGGCACAAAGTTTCGTGGCGAATTTGAAGAACGCATGAAATCTCTCATTGATGCTCTGCGCGAGAGCCAAGATTCTATAATCTTCATCGACGAGATCCACACAATTGTCGGCGCTGGAGGCTCTTCGCAAGGAAGTTTAGATGTGGCGAATATCCTAAAACCAGCCCTTGCACGCGGAGAACTTCAAGTTATTGGAGCCACAACCCTAGATGAGTATCGCCAAGATATTGAGGGCGATGCAGCGCTAGTACGCAGATTCCAAAAGGTGTTGGTAGAACCATCGACCGAAGCGCACACACTATTAATCTTGCAAAATATAGCCCCTTATTACGAGAAGCATCACCAAGTGAAATACTCCGAAGAGGCTATTGTGGCGTGTGTCACCCTTTCGATGCGCTATATCACCGACCAACAACTCCCCGACAAGGCGATAGATTTGTTGGACGAAGCTGGTACGCTCGCTCAAATTTCGACCGATGGAGTAGGCGAAATTGGAGTTGCCGAGGTCGAGAAGGTTGTACGCATGATAACAGGAATCCCAGCCGAGAGGATCAACAAAAACGAGAGCAACAAACTCAAAGGTTTGGCGGATCACCTCCGCTCAAAGGTCATCGGTCAAGATGATGCCGTTGATAGCATCGCACGCACCATCAAACGCTCAAGAGTTGGTCTGCGCGATGAGCGTCGCCCCATAGGAACATTCCTGTTTGTAGGAGCTACAGGAGTTGGTAAAACTCTTATTGCCAAGGAACTAGCCAAAAGTGTATTCGATCGCAACAACGCCCTTGTACGCATAGACATGAGTGAATATAGCCTTGCGCACAATGTCGCGAGATTGATAGGCTCACCTCCAGGATATGTCGGCTATGGCGAGGGTGGACAACTCACCGAACCCGTTAGGCGCAATCCATATTCACTGGTTTTGTTAGACGAGATCGAGAAGGCTCACTCGGATGTATATAATCTACTGTTGCAACTCCTCGACGAGGGACACCTAACCGATGGATCGGGCAGAAGAGTCGATTTTAGAAACACCATAATTATTATGACATCGAATGTCGGCTCTCGCAAAATTGCCGACACACCTCCGCGCATAGGTTTTGGCGTGTCGCAACAACCAACGCCTCCTCACAGTGGGGAGTACAACACGGCTTTAAAACAAAAATTTTCGCCCGAGTTCCTAAACAGAATAGACGACATTGTGATATTCAATGATTTACGCCCCGACGATATAGAAAAAATTGTCGATCTTGAACTTAAAAACACATTTGACCGCATCCAAAAACTAGGTTACAATGTCGAAATCACCCCTTCGGCTCGCAAAAAATTAGCAGAAATGGGATACGACAAAAACTATGGCGCGAGATCTATGCGTCGCACCGTGGTTGAGCAGATCGAAGATCCTATATCAAATATGATAATCGACGAAATTATTAAACGAGACGATACCATATATATAGAACAGCACGACAATAAGGTCAAAATATCAATCAAATTGGCATAAACCTGCCATCTGTTTTGCCACTCTGACCCAAAGATCAAACCCCAAACATGACAAAATGACACTCTTTTGGCATGTTTGGGGTTTGGTATATGATTTGTTATAATTCACCACAAAAGCGGTCGATATTTTATAGACAGAAATATTTGACACGCACAAAACTAGAAAATTATTATAAATTATAAAAACAAAAAAAGTTATGGGAAAGATTATTGGTATCGACTTAGGTACAACAAACTCATGTGTTTCGGTAATGGAGGGTAACGAGCCCGTAGTTATTCCAAATGCAGAGGGTCACAGAACAACACCCTCAATCGTAGGTTTCACAGGCGACTCAGAGCGCAAGGTCGGAGACCCAGCAAAGCGTCAAGCAATCACCAACCCAAAGCGTACGATCTTCTCGATCAAGCGTTTCATGGGTGAGTCTTATGATAAGGTAGGTTCAGACATCGCACGTGCGCCTTACGCAATCGTCAAGGGCGACAACAACACTCCACGTGTGGATATTGATGGTCGTCAATACACTCCACAAGAGATCTCGGCTATCATCCTCCAAAAGATGAAAAAGACTGCTGAGGACTATTTGGGTCAAGAGGTGAACGAGGCAGTTATCACTGTTCCTGCATACTTCTCTGATTCTCAACGTCAAGCAACTAAGGAGGCTGGTGAAATCGCAGGTCTTAACGTTCGTCGTATCATCAACGAGCCAACTGCTGCAGCCTTGGCTTATGGATTGGATAAGAAGGATTCAGACGCGAAGATCGCAGTTTATGACCTAGGAGGAGGTACATTCGATATTTCTATCCTTGAGTTGGGTGATGGCGTATTCGAGGTAAAATCTACAAATGGTGATACTCACTTGGGAGGAGATGACTTCGACCACGTACTTATCGACTACATGGCAGAGGCATTCAAGGCTGAGCACAAGATCGACTTGCGCAAAGATCCTATGGCACTTCAACGCTTGAAGGAGGCTGCTGAGAAGGCTAAGATCGAGCTTTCATCTACAACATCTACAGAGATCAACTTGCCATATATCATGCCAGTTGATGGAATCCCTCAACACCTTGTTATGACACTTACACGTGCTAAGTTCGAGCAATTGTGTGACCACTTGGTACGCAACACAATCGAGCCATGTAAGATCGCTCTTCGCGACGCAGGTTTGTCGGCAAGCCAAATCGACGAGGTTATCCTTGTAGGAGGATCGACTCGTATTCCAGCTATCCAAAAGGTAGTAGAGGAGTTCTTCGGAAAGGCTCCAAACCGCTCTGTAAACCCAGATGAGGTGGTAGCTGTAGGAGCTGCAATCCAAGGTGGAGTACTCACAGGTGAGGTTAAGGATGTATTGTTGTTGGATGTTACCCCACTTTCATTGGGTATCGAGACTTTGGGTGGTGTGATGACTAAGCTCATCGACGCAAACACAACAATCCCTACACGCAAGGGCGAGACATTCTCGACTGCGGTAGATAATCAACCATCTGTAGAGATCAATATTTGTCAAGGCGAGCGCCCATTGGCACGCGATAATAAGTCACTTGGTCGTTTCCACTTGGATGGAATCCCACAAGCACCGCGCGGAGTACCACAAATTGAGGTTACATTCGACATCGACGCAAATGGTATCTTGAATGTATCGGCTAAGGATAAGGGCACAGGCAAGGAGCAAAAGATCCGCATCGAGGCTTCATCAGGTTTGACCGATGCAGAGATCCAACGTATGCGCGACGAGGCTAAGGCAAACGAGGAGGCTGATAAGGCAGAGAAGGAGCGTATCGAGAAGATCAACGCTGCAGATTCAAACATCTTCGCATCCGAAAAGCAGTTGAAGGAGTATGGCGACAAGATCCCAGCAGAGAAGAAGTCAGCTATCGAGTCAGCATTGGAGACTCTAAAGACAGCTCACAAGAACCAAGATGTTGCAGCAATCGACTCAGCAATCGAGGCGCTCAACGCAGCATGGCAAGCAGCATCAGAGGACATCTACGCACAGCAACAACAAGCTGGTGGAGCGGCTCAAGATCCTAACGCAGGAGCAGGTCAAGGTGGCGCTCAAGCAGGGCAACAAGCCGAGGATGTAGAGTTCGAGGAGGTCAAGTAAGGTCGATAAACAACGACAATAAATAATCAGTAAAAGAGGTGTAGCACAGCGTGTTACACCTCTTTTAGCTTCAAAATATTTCTAGATATTATATATATTTGGAGGATTAATCCAAAGTATCTCTTATAATAAATATAACAAAAAAATACTCCGAAATAATCCAGCACGGATATATTTCGGAGTATTTTATCTTTTTGCGTTTGCTCGTTTATCTTTTTTCGCGAACAACACGAGCATTTGCCTTTGTGAGCTGACGAACATAAACCTCATCTCCTGTGGTGTAACGCTCTAGCAATTCGTCATTATATCCGCGCACTGTTAGTAGCTCCATGTCGCGCTTAACAGTCGTGTCGAATCCTTCAGCTGATAGAGTCTCGACAACTTCGTCGATGTGCCATGAGTTGTCGATCGAAAGAATCACATTGATAGCTGAGTTATGAATCATATTTGTCTTGATGCGGTAACGCTCCAAAACAGCAAATATCGATGCAAAACGCTCCTCCAAAACAAAAGAGTAGTCACGAGAACGAACTGTAAGCATGATTTGATCCTTCTTCAAGATAAGAATTGGAATAGTCACAGGTGCTGCCTCACCATTGATTACTGTTCCTGGCTTCGACTTGTCGCCAAAAGGACGTACATACAATGGTATATTCTTGTTTTGAAGTGGCTTAATAGTCTTTGGGTGGATAATTTGCGCACCACTATATGCTAACTCGATAGTATCGCGATAGTTAAGAGCCTCGATCTTTGTAGCATCGGGGAAGATCTTAGGATCCGCATTCAAGATACCATCTACATCCTTCCACACTGCCATACACTCAGCATTGAGGATATTAGCTACAACAGCTGCCGAGTAGTCTGAACCCTCGCGACCTAAAGTTGTAGTTGTGCCATCTGGAGCTGCTCCGATAAATCCTTGACCTACAAATACGCTCTCTGTAGCACCCTCCATTTGAGCCAAAAGGCGCATTGTTGAACCCTCCAAATTTACGGTTGCATCTTTGTGACGTTGACCCGTAAGGAAACCCTTGCGCATGTCGATCCAACGATTTGGCGTACCTGCATGGTTAAGATACTTCGAGATTATTGTAGTTGATAGGAACTCACCATAAGCAACGATACGATCATACCACAACTCAGCATCCGAAGAGCGATACTCTGCAGTCTCGATGTCGTTCTCCATCTGAGCAAAAAGTGCCTCAACTTCATCTATTTTGGTTGGAGCGGCGAACAAGTCGTCGATGATCTCAGCGTGGTAGCTTCGTAGGGCTGTAACGTGCTCCATAGAGAACGTTTTATCGCCCTTTTGGATACCCTCAAAGATAGCCTCCAAAGCGTTGGTAGTCTTGCCCATAGCAGATACTATGATGAACAAATTTTGCTCATCGCTGATAATCTTGTGGAGATTTCTTACACCATCGGCATTGCGTACCGATGCACCTCCAAACTTGTAAACCCTCATTTCTTTAAAATTTCTTTAAATTGTTTAGGGCGCAAATTTACAATAAAAAAGTGAGATTATAAAATTTTTAGAGGTATGATTCAGGGCAAACACACGAAAAATAATCTATCTACTGCGAAAAATAAACTATATACAACCTATCTACACTTGCACAATATATAGCAAAAAGGATTTTTCGAGCGAAACGTTTGATTGTTACTCTTTAAATTATTGAAGTTATTGCGGAATAAAAATATAGGTGATCTCGCCCATATGTTTTTCGGGAGCTGAACTATTGCTGTCGAAAGTCGATGATCTTGCAGCACCCAACGCGGTTTGTTTCATGCAGTTATCCCCACCTCGTTTGACCTTAGCATCAATTACTTTACCCGATCTATCAACTGTTATTGACACGACAACCTCGCCTCCACCTTCGCATCTATAAGCTGGGACTACGAGATTTCGAGCATGACGCAGAGGATTATTCAGCGAAAAAGAGACTGTAACATTGCCTTGAACCTTGCGATCTTGAGGCTCTTCATTGGCTCCTTGACTCCCCTTGCGAGTGCGTATTTGCTCCGCTTCTGCCAATCCTCGTTCATACTCTTGGCGGTTTTGCTCCATGCGTCGTTGATTTTCTGTAGCTGAGTTGGCTAGCTCCGACACTTTTGTGCCTCGATCGTCGCGAAGTTCGGTGTTGTCGGAGTGTTCATTGGATGTGGCGTTTTGAACCGATTTCCAATCGAATTGTTGCTTTTGTTCCACCTCTTTTTGGAGTCTGTCGCGTATCTCCTCTAGCTCCGAAAGGTCGTTAAGATCTATATACATGCCTTGTTGATGAGGTTTTGTGCCAACAACAATCTTTGAACTGACAAAAACTATAGCTATAATAAGATAGATAACTAGAGTGACACACAACCCCACACGATTACGATACGCCCACTCTCCAATATCAGTTTTACGCTCCTCGAAGGGGAGTCTTAAACGTGGTTTTTTGTTGTTACTTTTGGGTGTTGTGGGTGTCATTTATAGAGTAATTGTGATATTATGACCACAAAATTAGCATTTTTTCACTAAAAATTAGTATCTTCGCACTCAAAATAACCAACCATATTTGTTATGACTACAAAACAACACACATTAAAATCAGCTATATGCTTTAGTGGTAAAGGTTTACACACTGGCGCTGAAGTAATGATGAATGTAATTCCTGCACCCGAAAATTATGGAATTGTATTCAAACGAATCGATATTGAGGGTGAGCCCGAAATACCTGCTTTGTGTGATTTTGTGACCGACACTTCGCGCGGTACAACGATCGAGAAGGGGGGCAATAGAGTATCAACAATTGAACATATCTTGTCGGCTCTTTGGAGCATGGGGGTTGACAATGCAATTGTCGAGATCAATGCTGCCGAGACCCCAATTATGGATGGATCTGCTCGCGAATATGCTGCTGCGATTTTAGAGGTTGGAATCGAAGAGCAAAAGGCGGAGAGAGTCTATTACAATGTTACACACAAGAAAGTTTTTAAGATCGAAGATAAGGGTGTCGAGATCACAATATATCCAGATGATTGTTTTTTGGCATCTGTTCAAGTAGATTATAACTCTAAGGTTATAGGTAACCAATATGCAACCTACAACCCTTGGGATGACTATTCGTCGAAGATAGCCTCTTGCCGTACGTTTGTCTTTACACACGAACTGGAGCCCCTCATAAAGATGAACCTTATCAAGGGTGGCGATTTGGATAATGCAATTGTAATTGCCGAGAGAGAGATGTCTGACGAGCAACTAGATAACCTCAAAAAGCTATTTAATAAGGATGATATAAGAGTTACGGGTGGATATATCAACAACCTAGAACTTAGATACCCTAACGAAATTGCTCGCCATAAGTTGCTCGATTTGTTGGGTGATTTCGCTCTTTTGGGTATGAGAATCAACGGTAGAGTGTGCGCAACTCGCCCAGGACACTTCGCAAATAGCGAGTTTATGTCTCAATTGCGTCGTGAGATTCGCAAAGGGGGTGTGCGCCCTAAATTTACATATGATTGTAATGTAGCGCCAATATATGATGTGAACGACATCCGCAAAATGTTGCCTCACCGTCCGCCATTCTTGTTGGTTGATAAGATCGTCCATGTCGATGATGATTCGATTGTGGGAATCAAGAATGTAACTATGAATGAGCCATTCTTTGTGGGACACTTCCCCGAAGAGCCTGTTATGCCTGGAGTGTTGATGGTCGAAGCTATGGCACAATGTAGTGGAATATTGGTATTGTCGAGGGTCGAAGAGCCTGAGAGCTACTCTACATACTTCATGAAGATTGATAATGTAAGGTTCAAAAAGAAGGTTGTCCCAGGAGATACCCTCCAATTTGAGTTGCGATTTACGGAGCCTTTGCGTCGCGGAATCGCAGTTGTCGAGGGTAAGGCGTTTGTTGGTGAAACTCTAGTGTGCGAAGCGGAGATGATGGCACAAATTGTTAAAAATAAAAAATAATATCTATGATAAGCGACAAAGCATATGTACATCCCGACGCAAAGTTGGGTAATAACGTGACGGTTGAACCATTTGCATATATTGCAGGTGATGTTGTTATTGGTGACGATTGTTGGATTGGTCCCAGCGCAACTATTCATGATGGAGCTCGTATCGGTAAAGGGTGTAAAATCCACACAGCGGCATCTATATCATGTTTGCCACAAGATCTAAAATTCGCAGGCGAAGTAACAACTGCTGAAATTGGTGATTATAATGATATTAGAGAGTATGTAACCATTAGCCGTGGAACAGCATCTAAGGGCAAAACGGTAGTTGGTAGTCACAATTTACTTATGGCGTATGTTCATATTGCACACGACGATGTTGTGGGTAGCCACTGCGTATTTGCTAATCGAGTGTCGTTGGCAGGAGAGGTCGAAGTGGGTGATTGGGCTATTATCGGAGGTCATGTTGCGGTACACCAATGGGTGAAGATCGGAGCACACTCGATGACGCAAGGAGGATCGTTGGTGAGCAAGGATATTCCACCATTTGCAACTGTTGGAGGTGATCCTGTGAGATTCTTTGTAGTTAACAGAATTGGTCTTAGCAGACGCGGATATACACAAGAACAAGTGTCGCAAATTGGTGATATGTCGCGTATTATGTTCCAAAGTGGACTTAGCTACGGAGCGGCTTGTGACCAAATTGAGGCGGAGTTCCCACAAAGTGCAGAACGTGATATGTTGGTGGGATTTGTTCGTGGATCATCGCGCGGAATTTGTAAGCCAGCTTCTGTATAGAGGTATTTAGACAGATTCTTAGACAATATTTATGTGGAATAAATATTAAAAACATTTGGATTTCTAAAAACAAATATTTAATTTTGTATAGATAAGGGTGGCTTATTGTCACCCTTTTTTTATGATTAATAGTTTAAAATATAAAATATTTCAAATCAAATGAGACAGAAGAAATTTATGTTGGAGGAGAAGATGCTCCCAACTAGATGGTACAATGTAGTGGCAGATATGCCAACCAAACCACTCCCAATGCTTCATCCAGGCACAAAGGAGCCCGTAGCTCCCGAGATGATGGAGGCGTTGTTTGCTTCGGAGCTTGTAAAGCAGGAGTTTTCGACAGAGAGATATTTCGACATCCCTGAGGAGGTGCAAGATATATACAAGATTTGGAGAGGAACACCTCTCGTAAGAGCATATGCACTCGAAAAGACACTCGACACTCCTGCAAAAATATTCTTCAAAAATGAGAGTGTATCACCAGCAGGATCACACAAACCAAACACTGCGGTGCCTCAAGCATTCTACAACTATAAGCAAGGTATCAAACACCTTACAACCGAGACAGGAGCTGGTCAATGGGGTTCATCTATCGCATTTGCGGCACAACACTTCGGATTGGATGTTCAAGTCTATATGGTAAAGGTGAGCTACGAGCAAAAGCCATATCGTAAGATGATGATGAACACATGGGGTGCGGAGGTTATCGCGTCACCAAGTACACTTACCGATTCGGGACGTGCAGCACTAGCTTTGGATCCAAATGATTCAGGTAGCTTAGGTTTGGCTATCTCGGAGGCTGTAGAGGTTGCTATCAAGAACAATGCTGACACTCGTTATTGTTTGGGTAGTGTTATGAACCACGTTATTTTGCACCAAACGGTGATCGGTCAAGAGACTATCTCACAATTGGAAATGGCAGATGAAGAGGCTGATATTGTGATCGGTTGCTTTGGTGGAGGTAGTAACTTTGCAGGTATCGGAATCCCATTCTTACAAAAGAACCTTATGGAGGGTAAGAATATCCGTATCATCGCATCGGAGCCAGCTAGTTGCCCTAAACTTACACGCGGAGAGTTCCAATATGACTTTGGAGATGTTGCAGGTTACACACCACTTATCCCGATGTATACATTGGGTCACAACTTCCACCCATCAGATATTCACGCAGGAGGTTTGCGTTATCACGGAGCGGGATCTATCGTGAGCCAACTTCACAAGGATGGACTTATCGAGAGCCAATCGGTAGATCAAATCGAGACTATCGCAGCGGGAGTATTGTTTGCAAAAACCGAGGGTATAATCCCAGCACCAGAGTCGAACCACGCAATCGCAGTTGCAATTCGCGAGGCGAATAGAGCAAAGGAGGAGGGTGTTAGCAAGAATATCGTATTTAACTTGTCGGGTCACGGACTCAACGATTTGTTCGCTTATGAGCAATATTTCAATGGAATATTGAAAGATTTCACACCCTCGGATGCAGAGATCGCTAAGACTATCGATCAACTCGAAAAGTTGGTGTAAATAGTAGCTACACACTATCGTAAGCCATATTTTTTGCAAAAAAGTTGCAGAAAATATGGCTTATGTCATTTTTATTTATATATTCGTATAAAATTAATATATGAATGATGTGGTAAATCCATTGAAAATTACTATTTTTGCACGCTTATTATATTTTAATGAGATATAACGTAAATATTTCATTAAATATTTTAGAGCAGATAAGATAACAAAAACAACAAAATAATTTAACAAAAACAAACTTCAAATGCAAAGCAAAGGTGCAATTAAGTTACTGGCAGCTCTACTCGCGCTGGCATGTATCTACCAGCTCTCGTTTACGTTCAAAGCACGTAGCGTAGAGTCAGCTGCGGCAGAGTATGCTGCACAATTTAGTGCCGAGGAGGCTCCCTCACGTGAGCAACACTACATCGACTCGGTACAAAATCTAACTGTTTACAATTTAGGATTCGCAAGTTTTACCTATAAGCAGATTAAAGAAAAGGAGCTAAACTTAGGTCTCGACCTTAAGGGAGGTATGAATGTGATGTTGGAGATTCAAGTTGCAGATGTAGTCAAGGCATTGGCAGGAAGCAGTGCAAATGATCCAGCTTTCGCATCGGCTATCGAATCTGCAGGTGTGAAGTTCAACACAGGTGAGGCTAATGACTATATATCAGCTTTTGTGGCAGATTTCAAAGCAGCATCAAATGGTGCGTCGTTGGCTTCGATATTTGTGAGCCCAGATCGTCGCGATATTATGCCTAACAGCACAGATTCTGAGGTGGAGGAGATCCTTCGCTCGGAGACTGAGGCTGCTATCAGTGCGTCATTCAATATCTTGCGTAGTCGTATCGACCACTTTGGTGTAACTCAACCAAATATCCAACGCCTTCCTAACTCACACCGCATCTTGGTTGAGTTGCCAGGAGTAAAGGAGCCAGAGCGTGTGCGCAAATTGTTGCAAGGCGCTGCATCCTTGGAGTTTTGGACTACATATGATGGTCGTTCATTGTTGCCATCTTTGGCACGTGCAGATCGTATGCTTCGCGACCAAAATAGAGAGGTTTCGGCAGAGGCTACATCTACAGAGGCTTCGGAGGCTGAGTCAACAACAACTTCAGAGAGTTCACTTTTGGATGAGGTTGCATCGGCAGAACCAGAGGCAAATAGCGATGCTTTTGCTCGTTACTCACGCACAGAGAATCCATTGTTCTCACTTTTGAACCCTGACTATTCGGGTGGTGCAGTAGTAGGTGCAGCAATCAAAACAGATATGGCAGCTATTGATGCTTATTTGGCTCAACCAGCAGTTCGCGATTTGTTGCCTGCAGATGTAGAGTTTAAGTGGAGCATCAAGGGTAATGAGGATATTGAGGATCGTTACTTCTTGTATGCAATCAAAGTAGAGCGTACAGATGGTAAAGCTCCACTCGATGGAAGTGTTGTAACGGATGCTCGCGAGATGTACTCTCAACAAGGAGCTACGGCAGAGGTTTCAATGTCGATGAATGCCGAGGGAGTTGTCGAGTGGGCACGTCTTACGGGCGACAATATCGGTAAGTGTGTAGCTATCGTTTTGGATGGTTATGTATATTCAGCTCCAGTTGTAAACACAAAGATCGAGGGTGGAAACTCATCTATCTCGGGAGACTTCACAATCCAAGAGGCTAAGGATTTGGCAAACGTACTTAAGTCAGGTAAGGTTCCAGCTCCAGCACGCATTATCCAAGATACTGTAGTGGGTCCATCACTTGGTCAAGAGTCTATCAATGCAGGTTTGATGTCGTTTGTTATCGCATTCTGCCTTGTGCTATTGTATATGGGTATCTTCTATAAAGGTGCTGGTTGGATGTCAGATTTGGCACTTATCACCAATGTATTCTTTATGATGGGTGTTTTGGTATCGTTTGGTGCGGTGTTGACACTCCCTGGTATCGCAGGTATCGTGCTTACTTTGGGTATGGCGGTGGATGCTAATGTTATCATATATGAGCGTATCAAAGAGGAGTTGCGTTCGGGTAAGGGAATCTCGGCTGCTATTGCGGATGGTTTCTCAAATGCTTACTCTGCAATCATCGACGGTAACGTTACAACCCTTATCACAGGTATCGTGTTGGCAATCTTCGGAACTGGTCCAGTTCAAGGTTTTGCGACTACACTTATCATCGGTATCGTAACATCATTGTTCTGCTCAATCTTTATCACTCGTCTGCTTATCGAGTGGGCTTATGGTAAGTTTGGCAAGATCTCATTCTCACGCAATTGGTCTGAGTCATGGTTGACAGGTACGAAGTTTAACTTTGTAGATCTTCGCAAAAAGACATATATCATCTCGGCAGTTGTTATCGCACTATCTCTAATTTCATTTGCGGTTCGTGGTCTTAACTTGGGAACTGAGTTTACTGGAGGTCGCTCATATGTTGTTCGTTTCGATAATGCAGTTTCGGCAGAGGATATTCGCGAGGCATTGACAGATGGATTTAGTGCTGTTGAGGTAGATGCCGACAATGTCAGCTTGGAGGTTAAGCAATATGGTGACGAGAACCAAATGCGTATCCTTACTCAATATAAGTTCGATGATACTTCGGAGACTACAACCGAGGAGGTTAACCGTATTATCTACGACGCAGTTGTAGGTTTCTATGGCTACCCAATCACATTTGATGGCTTTAGCAACACTCAAGAGGATGTAAATGGTATTGTTTCGGCAGAGAAGATCGGTCCTTCGATTGCAAGTGATATGACATGGAACGCTATTTGGGCTATCTTGTTCTCACTCATCGCAATTAGCTTGTATATCACACTTCGATTCAAGAGATGGCAATGGGCATCGGGAGCTACAGCAGCTCTTGCTCACGATACAATCATCGTTATGGGTATCTTCTCGATGTTCTACGGTATCCTTCCATTCAACTTGGAGGTTAACCAAGCATTTATCGCGGCGATCCTTACGATTATCGGTTACTCAATCAACGATACAGTGATTATCTTCGACCGTATCCGTGAGTATATCTCGATCCACCCAAAGCGTGATATTAAGGATAATATCAACGATGCTATCAACTCAACAATGGCTCGTACGATGAATACATCGGGTACAACAATGGTTACATTGCTTGCGATCTTCTTCTTCGGAGGTGAGACTATCCGCGGATTTGTATTTGCAATGGCTATTGGAGTTGTAGTTGGTACTTACTCTTCAATCTTCATCGCAACTCCAGTGGCATATGATGCAATGATTAAGGAAGATAAAAAGAAGTTGAAGGCTTAATAATCAATGTTATATTGAACTCCAACACAAAAACGGAGGGTGATTTATAACTAAAAATAGTCCGACTAACTTTCGTTGTTAGTCGGACTATTTTATCTATATACGATTGTAAAAGGTATTATTAACCTAAATTTTAGAACCTCGCAGATTGATTATAAAGAGAGTGTGGTTAACTTATAGTAATCCACGAGAGGTCTATTTGATAGAAAAACAATATAAAAAGAGAGCATTGATCTTGCCATCAATGCTCTCTTTTTATAATATAAGATGTCTCTGCTGTAACCTACATCTTTTCTATTTTATTATTTGAACCATTGTCTACGACCTCGCCTGCGGTTTTGCCTGTGATACCCGATGCGTTGTCGTCGATGATGATTGGATAGCCCGTCTCGTTGATGATTTCGATATTGCTTGCTGGGTAGTTTTGATCTTTATTCAACATTCCGATTGTGCGATTATCTCCTCCGATATTGATTAGCAACTCTTGATCCGTAAGACAAAGACCCACCCCCTTGCGAAGTGTGATTTTGTGGTTGTTACCGATGATGATCGCTGCGTGTCGACTTCCATTTCCACTACGTGATTGATCTGCATTTGGAAGGATTGTTATGTCGGCAACCATCCCTCTGTCGTTTGCATAGTCGACTCCTAAGGCTGGCCCATATTGGCAATCTGCTTGGCAATTTACGATCTCACCCGAACCGATACAAAATCCTCTCTCGCAACCAATAACAGTTGTGTTTTCGACATATTTACGACCCACTGCATGGGTCAGAGTCACACCAGCACGCGCATTCTTCACGTAGCAATTCTTGATCGTAACGTTCGACGTGCCGCGCTTGTATCGCACTCCATCAATCATCGTATCGCCTCCGTTATATGCGCGGATTCCCTCCTCCGACACTGCAATTGTGTAACCCGAAGGGATCTTGTAGCCAAAGTATGTCATATAATCAACCCTCTCGGCATCGCCACCTTTTTGAGCCAAGATCTCGTCGGTGGTTGTCATAAAACTTTGGATGTAGCAACCCTCGATAAGTGGCTCATCTGCTGCCTGCATAAACAGGCAGTGACCATAGGCATTATGGATAATTCGGCAGTTCAAGACATGATTTTTGTAGCCTCGAACTAGGCAACAACTATGTTTGTGGTGGTTAATCACATTCTTGCCACCCTTGCCAAACAATTCGCCATAACCATAAGGGAATGATCCTGTTGAGTTAACCTCCACATTTTCTATGCGGTTATACGAACCATCCAACATCACATTCACATATCCGCGATTAGGTCCATCTGTGGGTTCACCAATATCTACGAGCTTAAGTCCCTTAATCACATTGTTGTTACCAAGAGTTTGGATATTTATAAACTCACGATATTTGGTATCTAGTTTTGTCCACACCTCAGACTCGATCTCGATGACAACATCCGTAAAATCGTAGTAGCTATTGTTTCCCTCGAAAATCAACAACACCTTTTTCAACCTTCCCTCTTCGACTTCGGACTCTAATGGGAACTTTCCACCTTTGACATCCGCTGCCGTTACGCGATATGTACCAGGTGCCATAATGACATTAACATCACTCTTTTTGAGGTATGGCATAAGCTCCTCGAATGATGACACCTTCACCGCATTTGACTCTGCGGCCAAAGCTATGTTTGCTATAAACAAAGTTATAGCAAACATAAACAATTTTATTTTTCTCATAATATTTCTCTACTTTAAATTAAGTTTAATATCCTCTCCCACGAATGACACATTGTAGCTTTTAGAGCTACCCATAACATCGACAACAAATGCCATTGGACTCTTGCTAAAGTCGATATAATTACCCTCGCCCTTAGAGATTGTTAGCTCACCAGTAGACTCCGAGTAGTCAAACTCTACCTCCGAATAGATGCCATTTTCGTAATCGTAAGAGCTGTTATCGTCAAGATAGAGCGTAAACTCTGCGTCAGCTCCTGCGTATACACGGATATGCGTTGGCTCCGAAGTTGGCTCAGTGGCATATTGCAATTTTGCCCCAAATGGAACGATTGATCCAGCCTTTACGAAGAGTGGAATTTGATCCAATGCAGCCTTAGCTGTGATAGTTTTTCCGCCCTTGATCTTCTCGTTTGTCCAGAAATCAAACCACTCACCCTCTGGAAGATATACCTCCTTTGTGCGCGCTTGATATTCGGTTACAAATGATGCCATTAGGTTCTCGCCAAAGAATAGTTGATCCTTGATCTCCCATGTTTCCTTATCCTCGGGATAGTAGTATGCAAGGGGTGCCATCATAACGTGACCATCATTGGTGATTCTCCACGCCTCCGAATAGATATATGGAAGTAGTTGGTAGCGCAGGTCGATAAATTTACGAGCCATAGCCTCAAAATCGGCTCCATATCTCCAAATTTCGGTCTCCGACACATAACCGTGAATACGGAACACAGGCGAAAAAGCTCCAAATTGGAACCAACGGCTAAGTAGCTCAATGTACTCAGGATTAGTGTATTGACTATCAAATATAGGATTAATAGATTTCGAGTCGCGGAAGAAGCCACCAATATCGTGTGACCAATATGGCATTCCCGACATTGTGAAGTTAAGACCTGCGGCGATCTGCTCTGAGAATTGCTTCCATGTAGCTTGTACGTCGCCCGACCAAGTTACAGCACCATAGTGTTGTTGACCAAGGAATGCCGAACGGGTGAGGTTCATCACACGCTCACGTGGATACTCCGCACGCTTACCTTCGTACATCGTCTTTGTTACCATCAACGAATATGAATTTGCAAGGTATCTAAACTCGCCCATGCCTGTCATAAAGTCATCATTTGGCTTATTCTCGGGCTCCGAACCATCCAACCAAATTGAGTTGATGCCGTAGTGGAACATCGAATCGCTCAACATTTGGTAATATCCATCAGATACTCTCTTATCCCAAAAATCGAGATATGGAGTCTTGCCCAACTTGCTATTCTCTGCCAAACCATACTTTTTGAGCATTGGGTCGTTGGTAACCGATGGCCATACCGACACCATAATATCGAGGTTTAGATCGTGCACCTCCTTTGCCATTGTCGCTGGATCTGGATACTTCTTGCGATCCCACTCGGGACCCTTAGTCTTTTCGGGCCAATAGAACCAATCTTGTACGATCACATCAAATGGAATCTTGCGACGACGCATCTCGTTGGCATTCTCCAACAGCTCCGCTTGGTTGTGATAACGCTCCCTGCATTGCCAAAAGCCGTAATGCTTCTTGCTCATCATTGGGGTGTCGCCTGTGAGTTTATGGTTCAGGGCGATAACCTCTGCCGGAGAGTCACCTGCAAGGAGGTAGTAATCAATCGAAGTTGCTGAGTGGCTACTAAATACTGTTTTGTTGTAGTCGGGGGTGTTGTAGAGCAATCGTCCAGGGATTCGAGATCCAGAGTTTTGGAACACAACCTTATACTCGTGTCCTGCCTCCAAATATTTTGTTCCCGAGAAACACATCGGAACCCAGATTGTTGCATAATCCACAACCACATCATCGTCGAATGTAACTTTGATTTGACCTCTCATCTTGCCTCCCTTATCGCTATCGACATAGAATGTGTAGAGACCTGTTTGGTCGGGGGTGAATGTAGTCTCGCGGATATTAGCCTTCTTGTCGACTGTCGCCTTTGACTTCACCACATTCTCCACATCAATATCATTGGCATCGTAACCCAATGACTTTGCAACCTCCGCCTTTTTCTCATCAAAAGAGATCTCATTCTCGGCTGGGTTGAAGTCCGTAACGCTATATAGGTTCCACAAAATTCCGTAACCCTTTGTCGAAACTATGAATGGCACTGCCGCCTCTTGGTTATATTGGCGAAGGGTCATCGGAACGTGCTTCCAGTTCATTATTCCACTTTGGAACTGCCCAAGTCCATAGAGCGCTTCATCGCCCACGGTAAATGATTGAACCGCAGCTGCGGTTGTTGACTCGGGGTTGAGGATCATTTCGGGGGTTTCGGCTACGAGTTGTTTGCCGTTAGCATCTATGTATTCGATTACGCCATTGCTATTGACAATAACCTTTAGATCCTCTGTTTTGATTGTGAGCTTACTCTTCGACTGCTTAAGGCTCCACTTCACACCTTGTGGTTCGAGCAGAGTCACAAGGTCGGGCGAAGTGTAGGTTTGCTCTGCGGCGGGAGACTTCTTGACGTGGATGATCCCTTCGTCAACTATCGTAAGGTCGATTATCAAGTTATCTTGATATACCCTCACCGAATTTTCCCCCTTTTCGACCTCATGGACGAACGATTGGCAACTCACCGCCATAAGCGAGAGAGCCAAAATAGATAATAGGTTTCTTTTCATTGGATTACTTCATTATTTGGTTTATATGATTTAAAATTTAAGTTGCATGGGAGGGAATTTTCTTCTCTCCCTAATTTTGCTCTAAAGTTAAATAAAAATAACTACTCAACCAAATGCTACAATTGAAATAAATAATGTTAAGCAATCCGTTATCATATAAGTAGCGCAAAAAAATTATTGCGATATTTTTCGTATTTTCTTTGGATAATTGGCAAATATTTCGTATATTTACTTCATAATCAGAAGTTTATATGAGATACATTATACTTTCGGAAAACGAGAAGAAACAACTTGAAGTGTTGTACAAGGATAGTGATAGCTGGGTTATTCGTCGTCGTTGTCAAGCATTATTATTATCTAACAATGGTCATTCATTGGCAGAGGTTGCCAAGCTGTTAAATATTCATTGGAATACAGTTTCACGGTTAATTGATCGGTGGGAATCTAATGATGCAGACAATAAATTATCTGTACTAAGCACTAATGCAGGTCAAGGGGCAAAATTGAAACTCAACCCCGTCATAGGCATCCTCCCTGGGCTGGTTGAAAAGCACG
>JBCQUZ010000031.1:0-25325 GCA_047173645.1 Rikenellaceae bacterium | reverse complement strand
ATATCGTATCATTACCAACGAGATATGCGCAATCTGAGAGGCAAAATCTTGCGCTGAACACTCCGATAGACCCAATAATCTCTTGCTATCTGCGAAGAAAACCTCTATAGCCCAACGCATCTCCGTCACCTTCAATGGAGAAAAGATTGTTGCGGAGAGTGAACTAGGATTCAATGTCGATGGCAAACCATGGTGCACAGATATGCAAATCACAGGCACCAAAAACCGTTCGGTTAATAGTAGCTGGCAACCAGTCTATGGTGAGCGTTCAACTATCATTGACAAGTACAACGAAACAACAATCTCATTTGAGGCAGGTAGCAAAAAGCTCGACATCGTGGCACGCGCCTACAACGAAGGAGTTGCATTCCGTTACTCTATGCCCGAGCAGTCGACCAAAAATATGGTGATAACTTCGGAGCAAAGCACATTTACTATGCCCGACCAAACAAAGGCTTACTACTCTACTTGGGCTCAAGGTCCATATGAACTACTTCCACTTTCGGGATGGGAGAAGGACACAGAGCGCCCATTAACGATGATCCTCGCGAGCGGAAAATCAGTTGCTATTGGCGAAGCTGCAATGGTTGATTACGCACGTAGTCGCTTTAACCTAGACCCATCGCAATCAAACACTCTTGTGACTGTTTTGGCTAGCGACGCAAAGGTAACCCTTCCATACTCAACGCCATGGCGCACAATCATGGCTGGTGAGAAGGTTATAGATATTGTCAACAACAACGACCTTTTCCTAAACCTTAACGAACCTTGCGCAATCGAGAACACATCGTGGATCAAACCAGGTAAGGTATTCCGCACGGGTCTTACAATGGAGGACGGCAAGGCTGGAGTTGACTTTGCAGCGGCTCGCGGATTGCAATATGTTCACTTCGATGCAGGATGGTATGGCCCTGAGCGCGATCGTAAATCAGATGCACGTATCGAGTTTGCAGAGCGCGACCTTAAACTAAAGGAGATTTGTGACTATGCAGCAACTAAGGGTATCGGTGTATTGGTATATGTCAACAAAATTGCACTCTCGGCATGGATAGATGAGATCCTTCCTATATATAAGGAGTGGGGAATCAAGGGTATCAAATTCGGATTTGTCGATGTAGGCAGCCAAGAGGTAACCAACCTAGTACACGAGTGGGTTGTGAAGTGTGCTAAATATGAAATGTTGGTCGACATACACGATGAGTATCGCCCAACAGGATTCTCGCGTACATACCCTAACCTTATGACTCAAGAGGGTATTCGCGGAAACGAGGAGATGCCCGACGCATTCAACAACCTCGCATTGCCATTCACACGCTACGTATGTGGTGCTGGTGACTACACGCTTTGCTACTTCAGCAATCGCATTCAAACTACTCGCGCACACCAACTTGCGATGGCGGCAGTATATTATAGCCCTCTTCAATTTATGTTCTGGTACGACAAACCAACAATGTATCGTGGCGAGAAGGAGCTAGAGTATTGGGCTAATGTTCCTGCCGTATGGGATGACTCTCGCACAATAGAGGGTGCTGTGGGCGAATATATCACAACAGCTCGTCGCACAGGTTCGGAGTGGTTCGTAGGCGCTATGACTAACGCTGCGCGCACCACAAAGGTTAACACTTCGGAGTTCCTCACAAAGGGTAAGAAATATAAGGTTACCCTATATCAAGATAACCCAAAATTGGGTACACGCACAAATGTCGAGATCACCACACAAAAGATCACAGCAGGCGATGTAATCTCTCTCGACCTACTTGCTAATGGCGGTGCTGCTATGCACTTTGTCGAGATGTAATAGAGTTTAGATACAGCAAAATAAAGCCAGCATCTGGGTCAAGTTTACTCCCCAAGATGCTGGCTTTATAACGAGATATATTTTAATTTCTCCCTATAGATTGGATCTGTTTTAGATTGAAAGGATCTTTACCAATTCCAAACCTTCGCGGTCTAGTTTGCGATCCTCGTGCTTGATAGCTTTGTTGAATGGAACAAAGATAATCTCGCTATTCTTAATTCCGATCATTACATTGCGTTGACCTGCAACCAACGCCTCGATAGCCTTCTCGCCCATGCGCGATGCCAATATGCGATCCGTAGCTGTTGGCGATCCACCACGTTGAATGTGACCAAGGATTGTTACACGCGCATCATATTGAGGATACTCCTTCTTTACACGCTCCGCAAGTCCCATTGCGCCACCCGTTGCTGGGTTTTCGCACACAAGTACAATTGCAGAGTTTTTGCTTTTGCGGAATCCGCTATTGATAAGCTCCGCAAGTTGATCGACCTCCGTCTCCATCTCTGGAACGATAGCCGCCTCGGCACCTGAAGCGATTGCACCATTAAGAGCAAGGTCTCCAGCGTGGCGACCCATAACCTCCACAAAGAATAGACGTTCGTGCGACGATGCTGTGTCGCGCAGTTTATCGACACACTCCATGATAGTATTAAGTGCCGTGTCGTATCCGATTGTAGCGTCTGTACCATTTAGGTCGTTGTCGATAGTTCCTGGAAGAGCCACAACAGGTACGTTGTGTTCTGCTGCCAAAAGTTTTGCTCCCGTAATAGAGCCATCACCACCAATCACCACAAGGGCATCAATTCCTGCTGCCTTCATATTGTCATACGCAATAGCACGACCTTCGGGTGTGCGGAATTCCTTACAACGAGCTGTTTTAAGGATTGTACCACCCTGTTGAATGATATTGCTTACGCTTTTTGATGTTAGTTCTATGATCTCGTTTGTCACAAGACCTTTGTACCCACGCATTACGCCCTTCACGGCAAATCCGTTATAAATAGCCGTACGAGTCACAGCGCGGATTGCGGCGTTCATCGCTGGCGAATCTCCTCCAGAGGTGAGGATTCCGATACAGTTTATTGACATAACTTTAATATTTTTTAAAAATACGTTTTCGTCAAAGATACAGTTTTTTTGTTAGCCTACAAAATTATTGACAAAAACTATTCGTTATACAGTGATTTTTTAATAAAAAACGTTTTCTATCTCCTTTTTGGAGGGGCTATTGCATATAGACAAATAGTTTTATTATATTTGCAATGTGGGCATCGTTAGCTCACCCTTTAATACAAACAAAACAACTCCTAAAATATGAATTTTTTTAAAATCTTCTTCGCTTCGCTACTTGCAATAATCGTGTCGTTTGTAGCTATCATCGTTATTTTTGTCGGTAGCATCACCGCTTGGATAGTGGGATCTACCGCCACACAAACCATAAAACCTAAGTCGGTGTTGGTTGTCGATCTCGATGAATCGATCATAGATTCCCCCGTGAGCAACCCTCTTTCGATGATAGATCTAAGCACATTTACAATTCGCACACAAATATCGACACTCGATGCAATTCGTGCAATTGAGAGCGCCGCAACAGATGATAATATAAAAGGGATATATATACGCTCACGCATGGCATCGGGACACTCGATGGCTCTAATGGAGGAGTTACGCTACGAAATAGAGTGCTTTAGAGAGAGTGGTAAATTTATCGTTGCCTATGGCGATGGTTATTCGCAAGAGGAGTACTACCTAGCGTCGGTGGCAGATAGCCTATATCTTCAACCCGAAGGGATGATTGTGTGGCAAGGATTGTCGGCAAACTCAACATTCTACAAAGGGTTGCTCGACAAATTAGATGTCAATGTCGAGGTGTTCCGCCCAACATCCTGCAACTACAAATCGGCGATAGAGCCCTTCACCCGAACAAATATGTCGTCGGAGAGTCGCCAACAAAACCAAATGTTGATAGAGTCTATGTGGTCGACAATAACTGCCGATGTTGCAGAGTCGCGCCAATTGACCCCCAATATATTAGATAGGTATGCCAACAAACTTATAAGCTTTTCGAGCTCCGATGCCAAGAAATCACGACTTGTCGACAGCCTAATATACGAAGATCAACTAGATGCAATACTCCAATCATTGGGCGCTGAGATAGACGATAATGGACGTGCCCACAGAGTATCTTTATCTAACTACATAAGCACCATGACTCTAAATCTAGCGCCTATGCAGAGCAAAAACAAAGTCGCCGTGATATATGCCGAAGGTGTAATAGTCGATGGCTCGGGCGAAATAGGCGAAGTGGGAGGTGACGATATGGCACGTACAATCCGCAAAATCCGCAACGACGACGATGTCAAATCGGTGGTTCTGAGAGTCAACTCTCCTGGCGGAAGTGCCCTTGCGTCGGATATTATTTGGCGCGAAGTGGAGCTACTTCGCCAAACAAAACCTGTTATAGTATCGATGGGAAACTACGCCGCAAGTGGCGGATATTATATCAGCGCACCTGCCGATATGATTATAGCTAACGACCTCACAATCACAGGATCTATCGGAGTATATGGTATGTTGTTGGATATAGAAGAGAGCCTATCTTCGAAGCTAGGCATCACCTTCGACAGCGCTGTGACTAACACCTCTGCAGATTTTATGCGTACATCGCGCCCTATAACCTACACCGAACGAGCTGTTATGAATCGAAGTGTCGATCAAGTGTATGACACCTTCACAAGCCATGTGAGTGAGGGGCGAAACCTTTCGATTGGACGCGTGCGCGAAATTTCGCAAGGACGCGTGTGGAGTGGAGCCGATGCTCAAAATGTAGGATTGGTTGATGGCATTGGAGGGCTCAAAACCGCAATACTCTTTGCGGCACAGCGCGCAGGAATGGCCGAAGATTTCGAGATCACGCAACACACCCCCGACTCGGAGGATTGGACAATGATATTCTCCCCTATGATTAAATTAGCCATGACTAAATTTGCAACAACACCTCGATTGATAAATAGCTATCAATATGAAAAACTAATGCGCGACCTTAAATTCTTAGATGCAAAAGGGGGTATGATTATGTTCTCGCCTATTCGTGTAGATTAGTAGGCAATCAATTCTGTTTATCCTATTTAGAGGTAATTTCAAATATTAGCATAACAAAAAACACCTTCGCCAAAAGCGAAGGTGTTTTAATATGTATAATCCTAAAAGATTACAATTGAGGACCTGCAGCAACAAGAGCCAAACCTGCCTCGTTACCTGTGAACTTAACGAAGTTCTTCACGAAACGACCTGCCAAATCTTGAGCCTTAACATCCCACTCAGCAACTGTTGCATAAGTGTCACGTGGATCAAGAATCTCTGAGTGAACTCCTGGAAGCTCTGTTGGGATTGCAAGATCGAACAATGGAAGTTGTTTTGTTGGAGCAGTATCGATAGATCCGTCAAGGATTGCGTCGATGATACCACGTGTATCCTTGATAGAGATACGCTTACCTGTACCATTCCATCCTGTGTTTACAAGGTATGCAGTAGCACCTGATTGCTCCATACGCTTAACCAACTCTTGACCATACTTTGTTGGGTGAAGAGTCAAGAACGCTGCACCGAAACAAGCTGAGAATGTTGGAGTAGGCTCAGTGATACCACGCTCAGTACCTGCCAACTTAGCAGTAAATCCTGAAAGGAAGTAGTATTGAGTTTGCTCTGGAGTAAGGATCGAAACTGGAGGCAACACACCGAAAGCGTCTGCAGTCAAGAAGATTACCTTCTTAGCAGCTGGAGCCTTTGATGGTGGTGGCACGATGTTGTCGATGTGGTTGATTGGGTACGATACACGAGTGTTCTCTGTAGTAGAACCATCAGCGAAGTCGATCTTACCATCAGCATCAACAGTAACGTTCTCCAAAAGTGCATCACGACGGATAGCCTTCCAAATATCTGGCTCATGCTCCTCAGAAAGGTTGATAACCTTAGCGTAGCATCCACCCTCGAAGTTGAATACACCGTCGTCATCCCATCCGTGCTCATCGTCACCGATAAGTTGACGCTTAGGATCTGTAGACAAAGTAGTCTTACCTGTACCAGACAAACCGAAGAAGATAGCAGTCTCACCAGCCTCGTTAGTATTTGCAGAGCAGTGCATTGCAGCGATTCCCTTCAATGGAAGTAGGTAGTTCATATAAGCGAACATTCCCTTCTTCATCTCACCACCATACCATGAGTTAAGGATGATTTGCATCTTCTCTGTAAGGTTGAAAACAACCGCAGTCTCAGAGTTCAAACCATAATCCTTGTAGTTCTCAACCTTAGCCTTAGAAGCGTTAACAACTACGAAATCTGGCTCTCCGTAAGCTGCAAGCTCCTCTGCCGATGGGCGGATGAACATGTTTGTTACGAAGTGAGCTTGCCATGCAACCTCCATGATGAAACGGATCTTAAGGCGAGTATTCTCGTTAGCACCAGAGAATGTATCTACTACGAAAAGACGCTTTCCTGAAAGCTCATCAACAGCGATCTTCTTAAGGTCAGCCCAAGCAGCCTCAGTAACTGGCTTGTTGTCATTCTTGTACTCGTCTGATGTCCACCAAAGTGTATCACGAGTTGTGTCATCCATTACAAGGAACTTATCCTTAGGAGAACGACCAGTGTAGATACCAGTCATAACGTTTACAGCGCCCATTTCGGTCACTTGACCCTTCTCAAAACCCTCCAATGCTGGGTTTGTCTCCTCCTCGAAAAGAAGATCGTAAGATGGATTGTGGACAATCTCGGTAGCACCGACGATGCCATACTTGCTCAAATCAATTGTAGCCATAATTAGTAATATTTTTTGTTAATAAATCTCTTTGTTTTTGATCCACCAACTCTATTGCGTTGATTTCACGATGCAAATATACAAATAAAATTTTAATGTTAAAAAAATAACAGTACTTTTTTGAAAAAATTTTTAACAATTTAATATCGTATGCTTTGCAATCTTATAACGTATTCTTTGTACCTATTAATATGTTGGGCACAAAAAATTATTTAGCCATCAAATAACTCTTAAACTCCTCGAAGCCCTTGCCCATTTCGATGCTTTGCTTTGTACCCTCCATAAATGCTTTGAGGGGTGCTGGGATCTCCACCTTAGTCGATGTGATTCCCTCGACTGTCTCCAAGAACTTCGCAGGGTGTGCAGTCTCCAAGAATACTCCCATCTCACCCTCGGTAAGTTGCTCCTTAAGTGCACGATAACCGCAAGCTCCGTGAGGATCCAACAGGTAGCCTGTGCGTGGCAATGCCTCCGCCAAAGTCTCAGCAATTTGAGCGTCTGTATAAGCACATCCCGACACCTCGGCACAAATCGCCTCGTGCGACGCACCATACAACTCCAATACACGAGCAAAGTTGCTAGGGTCACCAACATCCATAGCGTTTGCAATTGTCGCAACCGAAGGACGTGGAGTGTAGACCCCTGTGTTGAGATATTGCAAGAAGATGTCGTTTGAGTTATTCGCAGCGATAAATCTCTTAACTGGCAATCCCATCTTTTTGGCGATAAGTCCAGCTGTGATATTTCCGAAGTTTCCGCTTGGAACACAGAAGACAACATCCTTCGCTTTACCCTCGCGCTTTAGTTGCGCATAGGCGTTGAAGTAGTAGAACGCTTGAGGCAAAAATCTCGCCACATTGATCGAGTTTGCCGAAGTGAGCTTCATGTGAACGTTCAACTCCTCATCCATAAATGCTTGCTTCACCAACGCTTGGCAATCATCAAACACACCCTCGATCTCCAAGGCTGTGATGTTTTGACCGAGTGTTGTGAACTGCACCTCTTGGATTGCACTCACCTTGCCTTTAGGATATAGTACATATACATGGATACCATCAACGCCCAAGAAACCATTTGCAACGGCACTACCCGTGTCACCCGAAGTTGCAACCAAAACATTTACCAACTTATCCTTCTTCTCCTTAGCGATAAAGTAACCCAACAAGCGCGCCATAAAGCGTCCACCAACATCTTTAAAAGCAAGGGTAGGCCCATGGAACAGCTCCAACGAATAGATCGAAGGTTCAACCTCCACAACTGGGGTCTCGAAAGTCAATGTATCATAAACGATAGCCTTCAAACTCTCCGCGTCGACATCCTCGCCAAAGAAGGCATCTGCAACCGTGTAGGCGATCTCTTGGAACGACATCTTATCGATATTCTCGTAAAAATCAGCAGGCAAAGTTTTAATTGTCTCGGGCATATACAATCCCTTATCGGGTGCCAATCCCTTAACAACTGCCTCCTCTAGTGTAGCCCAAGGGGCTTGTTGATTTGTGCTATAATAGCGCATAGTATATTGTTTTTATTTTAATAATTCATCCATAAATTGTGTGGTGCTTAGCTCTCCATAGGCTCCACTTTTTGCTGACTCCTCGTCATATTTCGCAACCGCATCGGGCTCCTTTGTGGGGTTGTAGATCACAAAGGGGACACTCTCTCGCGTGTGAGTACGCAAGCAGCAAGGGGTTGGGTGGTCGGGCAACATTGCGATTGTCACAGGCTCCGACATCTTCGCCGCCGCCTCCATGATTGGTGCCACTGCGCGTTGATCTAGATACTCTATTGTGCGTTGCTTAAGCTCCACATCGCCCTCGTGACCAGCCTCATCGCTCGCCTCGATGTGTAGATATACGAAGTCGTGAGTTTTGAGCGCCTCGATTGCCGCTGCGGTTTTACCCTCATAATTGGTATCGTAGAGACCTGTAGCTCCCTCAACCTCAACGGGTTCCAAACCTGCATATACTCCGATTCCCTTGATTAGATCTACTGCCGAGATCACAACTCCGCTCTTCACGTTATCGTATTTCTGCATCATAGTCTCCATCTCGGGTTTATAGCCTGGTGACCATGCCCAAATCGAGTTTGCCATATCCTTACCTGCCGCAGCACGCTTCAAGTTTACGGGGTGTTTGCTTAGTATCTCTTGCGATTTAATGGTTAAGTCGTTGAGTAACTTTGCTGTAGCCTCTGCATCGGGCGTTGTCGCTGAGATCATAACATCTGCAAATGGAGTCCCTGGGACATCGTGCGGAGGGGTGCACTTCAACATTTTATTGCCCCCCTTGATCTTCAACAAGTGGCGGTATGATACACCTTTGTGAAAACTCACAACATCGTCGCCCAACTCCGCTTGCAAAGCGTCGATAAGCTCCCACGCCTCCTCGTTCGAGATGTGACCTGCCGAGTGGTTCTTGATCTTCGCGTCCTCGATGCAGATGATATTACACCTCATAGCCATCTCGCCTGGGAGAATTTCGACCCCCATGCTTGCAGCCTCCAAAGATCCGCGACCCTCGAAAACCTCTCTTACATCATAGCCCATAACCGCCAAATTCGCGATCTCGCTACCTGGCGTAAAACCCTCGGGCACAGTCTCCAACATACCACTGCGACCCAACTCTGCGAGGCGATCCATCGCTGGTTTAGGGGTAGCTTGGAGTGTGGTTTTGTCTCCTAATTTTGGGATTGGGTGACCTGCCATTCCGTCGCCCAATATTACTATATATTTCATACAATTAAAGTTTGAAATAATTTACTTTATGTTTCACTCACGAGATATTTCACCTCGGTGAGTTTGACCAACAAGGATGAGTTTTGGGCTTCGTGAGGATTTTTAACCGCAGCGTACTTCAGTACGTGAGGATTTTTAACCGCAGCGTACTTCAGTACGTGAGGATTAAAAACCGCAAGGAAGTGCCAAAACTCGCCTTGTTCGTCGAACTCAAGTTAGCGGATATTTGCGATACTTATTATATCGGCAAAAACTCCTGCTGCAGTCACCGCTGCACCTGCGCCGTAACCCTTAATCACCATCGGTAGCTCCTTGTAGCGCTCCGATGTAAGCATCACAACACTGTTGCTACCAGCCAATTCATAGAATGGGTGTTTAGAATCTACAGCCACCAAGCTCACTGAACCCTTACCATTCTCCAATTTCGCAACAAAGCGGTATCTCAAATCATTATCCACGGCATATTGTCTGTCGACCTCGAATTGTGCATCTAACTCTGGAACCTTAGCCCAGAAATCCTCTACCGAACCCTCGAACAACGCATCGGGGATAAATAACTTCTTCTCCACTTCGTCACGCTCCAATCTGTAACCAGCCTCGCGCGCCAAAATCACCAATTTGCGAATAACATCCGAACCATTCAAATCCAAACGTGGATCTGGCTCAGCATATCCCGCCTCCTTAGCCATCATGATAGCCTTCGAAAGGGTGATCTCCTCGGTCATCTCGTTGAAGATAAAATTCAATGTTCCCGACACCACAGCCTCGATTTTGGTGATCTCATCACCACTATTTATAAGACCATTGATAGTCGAGATAATCGGAAGTCCAGCTCCCACATTTGTCTCGAATAGGAACTTCACGCCACGCTTACGCGCAGTCTCCTTAAGCTCCACATATTTGTCATACTCCTCGGATGCCGCAACTTTATTTGCTGCCACAACCGAAACGTTATTATTCAAAAGTTCTTGATAAATCGTTGTTATATCGGCACTTGCGGTACAATCTACAAACACCGAATTGAAGATATTCATCTTCTTGATCTCCTCGCTTATAATCTCTGGCGATGCCACTTGTGCTGACTCTGCCAAAAGAGTTTCGTAGTTTTCGAGATCTATTCCATCGCGGTCGAATATACAAACCTTCGATTTTGCGATTCCCACTACATTGATCTTCAACGACTTCTCCTTAAGCAACTTAGGTTGTTGGATGCGGATTTGATCCACCAAATTCTTACCCACAGTTCCCACACCTGCAATAAAGAGGTTGATAACTTGATACTCCGACAAGAAGAATGAATCGTGGATCACATTCAACGCCTTGCGCAATTGTGCAGTCTGCACCACAAACGAAATATTAGTCTCGCTAGCTCCTTGTGCACAAGCGATTACATTGATACCATTGCGACCCAAGATATTGAACAGCTGACCTGCAATACCTGGCGTAAGGCGCATATTATCGCCCACAATAGCCACAGTCGCCAAGTCGTGCTCAATCTTCGCAGAGTTCATCGCACCCAACGAGATCTCAGACTCGAACTCCTCGTTGAGTAGCTCCGCCGCTGAAGCAGCATCTACATTGCGCACACCCAACGATATATTATTCTCCGACGATGCTTGAGAGACCAAGAATACGCTGATTCCTCCCTTTGCCAACGCCTTGAAGATACGGTAGTTTACACCCACCGCGCCCATCATTCCTAGACCCGACACTGTGATTAGGCTAGTGTCGTTGATCGACGAGATACCCTTGATTGGTTTACCCTCCTCTGCGCTTCTCTCGCGAGTGATAAGGGTTCCTGGGGCATCAACATTGAATGTATTGCGGATGACGATTGGGATATTTTTGTGATAGACAGGGTATATCGTTGGCGGATAGATCACCTTCGCGCCAAAGTTACACAACTCCATTGCCTCTACAAACGACAACTTCTCGATAACATATGTGTTGCTAATCACTCGAGGATCGGCTGTCATAAATCCATCTACATCTGTCCAGATCTCCAAAATATCGGCGCTCAAAGCTGCCGCCAAGATCGCTGCCGTATAGTCCGAACCTCCGCGACCTAGGGTTGTGATCTCGCCACTCTTTTTGTCCGAAGCGATAAATCCAGGCAACAACTTCACACGAGTTGTGCACTCCGCGAACTTTGCTGTGATAAGTGAGTTTGTTGTATCGAAATCCACCACATGTTTGCCAAACGACGCTGTTGTCTTAATTAATTCGCGTGAATCAATAAGTGTTACATCGTTGAATATATATGAAATAATTGTCGATGACAATCTCTCTCCATAGCTCACAATGGTATCCATCGTCTTGGGCGAAAGGTCACGAATAAGGTGAATACCCGTGTAGATATTGCACAACTCGTTGAATAGAGGTTGTAGCTTAGCCTTAAGCTCAGAGCGACGCTCCTTGGCTACGATGCCATCGATCATATCGTGGTGGCGGAGAATCATACGGTCTAGGGTTTCGCGATACGCATCGTCGCCCTTGTGGGCTGCCGTGGCTGTGGCGATCAATAGATCTGTCACTCCGCCCAATGCTGAGACCACTACTACCATCTCTTCGGTCGAGCTATTGATAATTTGCTCTACATTTTTGAGGCTCTCTACCGAGCCGACCGATGTTCCTCCAAATTTAAGTACTTTCATTATTTATATTATTTTGCGCCTCTTTGGTGGGCGCTACAATCCGCACACCTCCGCAGGCTATACATATACTAAGTTCGCAAATTTACTATTTATTGGTCACAAATCAAAATATTAGCTCCATTTTACCTACTATCTGTCGTTATTTTTTTAATTCGTAAAATATTCATGGTTTATTAATGAAATATTCATATCTTGCGTTGTAAAAACAATTTTCAATTTTGTATGTTAAGTCGTTTTAAATATTTAGTGACCACCTATTGTGCAACTATTGCACTGATGGTTTTTCAGAAAATAATATTCCTTATCACCTACCTCTCCTTGGCGAGTAACTATGGAGTTGGGGAGTGGTTCAAAATCTTTGCCAATGGTTTGATTCTCGACATCTCGACCGCTGGATATATCACCGTAACACCCCTTTTAATATTGATAATATCGATATGGGTGCCATTGTCAGATAGGGCGTGGCGCCGTATATTTATGGGTTATTATTTTATTGTTGCGGTGGTCGCATCGGCAATTATGTCGGGCGATTTGGGGCTGTATCAATATTGGGGATTTAGGGTTGACAGTTCGGTGTTGTTCTATTTACAGTCCCCAAAAGAGGCTATGGCGAGCGTTACGTTAGGCGATGCTGTGTTGGCTACGGTGTCGTTTGTGGTGATGTTTAGTGCTATGATATTCACATATTTGCGTTGTGCTAGGTTGATTGTTTTTGATCGCCCAAAACTTCTTCCATCGTTGGTATCGACGGTGGGGTTGGTGCTCTGCGGAGGGTTGGTTTTCATAGGCATAAGGGGTGGATTGCCTACTTCGGTGGCAAACCTTAGTAAGGTCTATTTTAGTAATGAGTCGTTTTTGAATCATGCGGCGGTGAACCCTCAATTTTCGTTGCTCTCGACCATAGGTAAAGAGGATGATTTTACGGGGAAATATAAATTTTATAGCGACGAAACTTTAGCTTCGAATATCGCTAAGCTTCAAACTCCACCATCGGGCGAAACACCTAAGGTGTTGAGATCCGAACGACCCAACATTCTGTTTATCGTATGCGAGAGCTTCTCGGAGGCGATCCTCAATCTCCAAATCGGCGATGAGTGGGTGATGCCTCGCCTACGACAACTCACCTCCGAGGGTCTTTATTTCCCTAATGCTGTGGCAAATAGTTCGCGCACAGATAGGGGTATCGTGTCGGTATTATATGGTTTCCCTGCTCAACCTCGTACCTCGATTATTAAATATCCTGCCAAGAGCTGCAAGATCCCATCGTTGGCGACCAAGCTCCTCGACGAAGGTTATACATCGGAGTTTATATATGGAGGTGATCTTAACTTCGCCAATATATCATCTATGCTATATCCCACTGGATGGCAAAGTCTTGTGTGGCAAAAGGATCTTCGATTTAAGGGCGTAGCAACAGGAAAATGGGGCTACGACGATGCCACAATGAGCGAATATGTCGCCCAACGCATAGAGTCGCAATATGACCCTGAGCAACCCTTCATAACAACATGGTTAACCCTCAGTAGCCACGAACCATTCGAGGTGCCATACTCCAAATTCGAGGATCCTAAACTCAATGCCATGGCTTTTGCCGACGAGGCGGTGGGTGATGTTGTGGATGCTCTGCGTGGAACTCCTGTGTGGGATAATTTACTTATAATTATCGTTGCCGACCATGCTTATACATATCCATATAATATTAAATATAACTCCCTGCAACGTCATCGCATACCTCTAGTTTGGTATGGAGGAGCCGTGGAGGAGCCAATAGTCATAGATAAATATGTGACACAGATGGATATTGTGGCAACTCTACTTGCTCAGATGGGGATCTCTCACGATGAGTTTGAATTTAGTCGTAATATGTTGGATAGCAATTTTGTGGAGCGCGGATATTACACATATTCGGATGGCTTTGGAGTTGTCAATTCAAGAGGATCTATTGTCTATGACAACACAAGTAATAGTATAATTTCGCATCAAGGCGACACAACATCCTTGGAATCAATGGGCAAATCCACTCTTCAACGCACGATGCAGGTGTTAGCGGAGTATTAAAGGTGTATTAAACACATTAAAATATAGAACAACAGACCAAATAATCAATATATAATAAATTTATTTAAAAACTACAAAAATTCATAATCTCTGAAAACCAACGATTTAAAACGTTTGAATATTAAAAATGTGTTACTATTTGTAATTTTTTCATAAAATATTTGGTGGATAAGAATTTTCACCTTATCTTTGCAGTGAAGTTTTAAGGTTCATTTTATAGGTTAGTAGTTTTAGGTTGGTTGAGGAGATCGGTCGGTTGTAATGGTAACATTACTAAAACTTAAGGAAGGGGTGGTTCCTGGAGATAAGTTGAATACCCCCGATTTACCTCACTTTTTTTGTATAAATGTATAAAAGAGAACCCCAACCGCCTCACTTAATAATCTCTAACACCCATGGATACAGCACAAAAACTAAGACACACAAATATCGCAGAGTATATCCTCTACATCTGGCAACTTGAGGATCTAATTCGTGCACTTCAATTTAGCCCCCAAGCGATATACTCTCAATTCGTAGCACCCAGAACCCAACTCTCGCCCCAAGATCAAACCACACTTCTTGAGTGGTACACCCAAATAGGCGAACTTCTACAAAAGGAGCAGAAGGAGGAGAAGGGACACATCGAACATACGCTTCACCTAATATCTGATCTGCACAACCTCCACCTACAACTCATGAAGTTGCCCGTAGGTGCAAGGTATCGAACACTTCACGCCTCTTTGGATGAGGTGTTGCCCGACTTACGAGCGATAATGGGATCGGAGATCAACGACACGGAGATCTGCTTTAGGGCGTTGTATGCGGCAATGTTGTATCGCATAAAGGGCGATGGTGGAAAGAGTGCCGTGTCCGACACGATAGAGTATATATCGCCCGTGATTGCCGAATTGGCACAAATATTTCGTAAAGTGGAGGCTGGCGAGGTAGATCTTTTCCGTAAGGAGTAGAATAAAGAGCTTTTTATGCCTCTTAAAACCTCTTACATATATAAATCGCACGATGAATTATTAAATCTCACAAAAAAATTATACCTTTGTGGCAATACACAAAAATATAATTTATGTCTAAAAGAATCATCTCTCTGACCCTTTTGTTGCTATCCACAATGGTAGCAACCGCACAAGTACGACTAACAAGGCAGGAGTATATAGATAAATACAAACACATCGCGGTGGATCATATGGAACGTTATGGAATCCCCGCAAGTATCACAATGGCACAAGGAATCTTGGAATCCAACTCTGGAAATTCGACCCTTGCAACCAAATCCAATAACCACTTCGGCATCAAGTGTAAGAGCTCATGGACGGGGGGGAAGGTATATCACGATGACGACGCTAAGGGTGAATGTTTCAGAGCATACCCCTCGGTGGAGCAGTCGTATGCCGACCATGCGGAGTTTCTCGACAAATCGCCTCGCTATGATTTCCTTTTCGACCTCTCTTCTTCGGATTACAAGGGGTGGGCTCATGGACTCAAAAAGGCTGGATATGCCACAGCATCGGATTATGCCCAAAGGTTAATTAGAATCATCGAAGATAGCGACCTTCAAATTCTCGACCAAGAGAATGGAATCGCAAAATATATCGCTCTCAATGGAGGAACGAACTCATACCAAACATCATCGCAAAATGAGTGGTTCAACGAAGCTGGAGGGGTCGATCCCGACAATTTCGCAACAACAATCAATGGACACAAGGGCTACAATGTTCATCGCAACAACAAGATATTCTTTGTAGTGGCAAAAAGTGGAGATTCAATCGAGAAAATCGCCGATTTTTTCATGATTTCACCTCGAACACTCCGCTCATACAACGACCTAGGACGTAAGGATGAGATCGTTGAGGGCGAAATGGTCTATATCGCACGCAAGGCAAATCGTTGGACAAAGGATGATGCCGCGAAACATACCGTGCAACGAAGCGAAACAGTTCGCTCTATAGCTCAAGATTATGCAATCACCTCTAAATCTCTTCGCAAACTCAATAGATTGAGATCGAAGCAGACTCTTAAGGTGGGGCAAGTATTACTAATAAACTAAACACATATAGATAATATAATATGGAGAGTCTAAGATCACAAATTCTCGATACAATAGTTTCGAAATCTAGTCTCAAACAGATAGTCTTCGACAACACCTTCGCATCACTCAACTTACTCAAAGACACCCTATTGGAACTAGCCTCTGAGATGGATGATGAATTGGAGGGCAAACTCGATAGACGTGTAAGGTTGGAGTATAGAGACCGCGGAAAGTTCGAAGCGCAATTACAAGTGGCAAACGATGTGTTGATATTTCAAATGCGCACGGATGTATTTCGTTTCGATAACGACCACCCTATTTGGAAGAGCGATTATGTCGCTTCGGAGCCTAAGAATGGTTATTTAGGAGTTATAAACATCTATAACTTTTTGTCGGACTCCTTCAAATTCAACCGCAACCAAGATGAAGGATACCTCATTGGACGTATATTCATAAATTGCGATCGCCAATTCTTTGTCGAGGGTAAGGGGCAAGAGGCTATGCGTTGCGAGACTTTCGGATCGGAGAGCTTGTGTCGCTCCGCTTTGGTGGCTATTTTGGAGTCGGCAATATATTTTGCTCTCAACTTCGACCTATTGATCCCATCGTTCGAAAATGATAAACGCGTAAAGCTCGATCAATTTAACAACAAAATGGATAATTCGAAGTTCGAGACAGGTAAACTTCTCGACTATGAATATAATATAGATGATATTTAATAATGTCTGACCTGCACAACAAAGAGCTATTAATCAGCGTCATAATCCCCATATACAATGTCGAAAGATATTTGGAGGAGTGCGTGAGAAGCGTTGTAGAGCAATCATACAAAGGGTTAGAGATAATCCTTGTGGATGATGGCTCTTCGGACTCTTCGGGGGCTATTTGTGACCGTTTTGCTGTAGAAGATCCTCGCGTTCGTGTGTTCCACAAAGAGAGTGGAGGGGTGAGTGATGCTCGCAATTTAGGAATCGAGAAGGCGACGGGGGATTATATAATCTTTATTGATAGCGACGACTATTGGGACTTGCCAACAGCGGTGGAGAGATGCGTGAAGGTACTTGCGCAGAAGCCCGAAATTGATATGCTATACTTCGATTTTAAATTTTTGGTAGATGGAAAATTCAAAACTCCTCCGCCATTTGATGCGTCGAAGATAAATGGACATTCGAAGGTTGAGGCGCTGAGTCATCTAATTGAGGTTGATAGATTTATGGTCACCGTGTGGAGCCGATTCATAAAGCGTTCGGTATTGATCGAGGGGGCGGTGAATTTCAAAAAGGGATTGCTTTCGGAGGATTACGATTGGAACTTTGGGGCGGTGATCGTAGCGCGCAATATTGCAGCTATGGAGGATGCAAACTTCTATGTATATCGAATCCGCGAAGGGTCGTTGACATACAACACGTCGACCCAAAACTTAATCGACGTATGGAGTATAATAACTCGTTGGTATGCAAAGATCCCCGAAGTTGTAGAGGATAAAGCGGAGGCGGAGCTATATTACGATTTTTTGGCATATATGTATGCTGTACTGATGAGCATCCTACATATTTGCGACAACCCAAAGGTGCGCAAAGATCTACTTACGCAGATGCGTCCCTTTGCCCATCTGCTACTTCGTCACCGAAGTGGAAAGATGAAATTGGTGACAAAACTATATCGTGCCCTAGGTTTTTCGCTCACATGGAGAGCGCTGAGCTTATTTAATTGGGGACGCAAAAAACTTACGTAAAACAACTTTAGTAATTATTAAACCTAAAAAATAAACTATGAGAACAATCAACAAACTACTGCTTTTTATGAGTTTTGTAGCTCAAATAGCTTGTACAACCACATCAAAGGAGCCATTCGATCCCGACAAAATGTTAGATATAGGTACCACAAAAGTTACCGAAGCATTGGGTAACTACAATATCTACAACCAATATCCACGCTATATAGATCATGGCGAAACAAAATGGAGCACAGTCCCAACCCACGATTGGACAAGCGGATTCTACCCTGGAGTGTTGTGGTTGACCTACGAATTTACGGGCAACGAAACAGTTAGAGCCAAAGCCGAAATATTCACTCTCATGTTGCGCGAGGTCGCATTCTCGCCAGCGCGTGACCACGACATCGGTTTTCAAGTATATCCTAGCTTCGGAAATGGATATAGATTAACAGGTAACTCATCCTTCAAATATGCGATGTTGTCGGCAGCCGATACCCTCGCTACCCTATTCAACCCAACGGTTGGTGCTATACACTCATGGCCATTCAAGCCCGAGTATGAGCACAACACCATTGTCGACAATATGATGAATTTGGAGTTGTTGTTCTGGGCGGCAAAGAATGGTGGCGAAGAGAGACTAAAGGATATTGCGGTGAGCCATGCCGAGGTTACTCAAAAATATATTGTTCGCCCCGATAATGCTGTATATCACTTAGGCGAGTTCTCGAAGGATGGTAAATTTATCCGCGGTGTTGCACACCAAGGTTATGCCGATGAGTCGATGTGGGCACGTGGTCAAGCGTGGGGAATCTATGGATTTGCTATTGCTTATCGCGAATCGGGACGCGAAGATTTCTTGGCTACATCTATGAGATTGGCAGATCACTTCATAGAGCGTTTACCTAAGGATGGAGTTCCATATTGGGATTTCGATGTGCCATCTATCCCCGACGCACCTAAAGATGCTTCGGCAGCAGCGGCAGCAGCTTCGGGAATGTTGGAGTTGTATCTATTAATCAACGATAAAAGTGTTGGCGAGAAATATTACGAGGCAGCAGTTAAACTCCTAGAGTCAATATCTACAGATGAGTATATGGCAACAGGCACCGATGCAATCTTGACACACTCTACAGGTCACCACCCTAAGGGTTGGGAGATCGACGTGCCGATAATATATGGTGATTACTACTACCTAGATGCTCTTCTAAAACTTAAGAGGGTAAACTTCACTCGTTAAGCTATGAAAAATATTTTAAAATTGGGGATAACGCTACTAGCTGTGGCGTTATCCTCTATTCACACATTTGCATCTGAGGTCACAATCTCCTCTATCGAGGAGCTCATAGAGTATGCCACCAAAGATAATGTAAATGTCACAATGAAGGCGGGCAAATACAACATCGACGATCCGAAATTTGCCAAACGCGTTGTGGTACAAAAATATAGCGCCACATCATCCAAGGAGAATCAAAAGGGCTCCAACTACGCGATCACCACCTACCTACACTTCTCGGGTAACAATAGCACCTACAACCTCTCGGGAGTTGTTGTAAAGTTGGCAGGTGAGATGCACGCAACATCCAAAACGGGTCATATCTTCGAGATGTTTGTTTCGGGTGATGGTAACCTTATCGAGGGGCTTTCGGTCGAGGATGAGGGCGACACGGCACCTTATGGAAGTAGCGCAATAATGGCTCATGTGTTGGGAGATGATAACACCCTGCGCGGAGTAAATCTATTCGTCAAGGGCTCTTCGCCCTATGGGTATGGGCATTTGTTGGGCAAAGGCAAACCTACAGGAATCGTTGAGTTGCACAAACACTCATCTCTGCTTGTGTCGGGATGCAACACCAAACTACTTAATTGTAAAGTTGTAACCCACGCCTATGGTCATGGAATTGTGATGCAAGGAGCGGTAAACACCCATATCGAAGGGTGTTATGTCGAGGGTAAAATGCGCCCAACAGATGAGATACTAAAAGAGCGCAAAGGGGTATCATACGAGAATGAATTTAAGACGATCTACCCTCCAGGGGTGGTTGAGCCAAACCGCATGATCGCCCTTTCGGAGGATGGAATCCGCACATATCCTCACGGTGGATATGTCGGTCGACGCACCGAAGGTCTCACGGTTATCAATACAACTGTCAGACATATGCGTTCGGGAATTGACGCAAGTGTACATATCCCCCCAACTATAATTAGCGGTTGCACCACAATCGAGTGTCAAGAAAAGGGTTATTCGATTGGTTCAGGCGGAGTTATCACCAATAGTCGTGGCGACGCAAAGTATGGTCCACTGCTCACATTCCAACGCACAGATGTTAAAAATTGCCACATAGAACTGGAACTTCTGCCCGACGATAGTAGCTATAAAGTGGAGCGCCTAGCTGAAATTAGCGGTAGCGGACACTACATAAAACTTACGAATTACAGTGGAGAGGTGCGCAAATCACCCCTTCCGATTGTATTTGGCGAATCGTTCTGGGGCGATGTTCATATCTTCCGCCAACCAGATGGTGATATGTCTAAATTTGTGAATGCTAAGAGTGTAACCCTCATAAACGAGACATCAATGCCAACAAAGTTTGCGGTGAATAGCTCAAATTGCAAACTCTTCACCAATGGCGATGTAATCGCCGACGAAGGTACTGCCAACATCATAACCAAAATCGACAACACGGTGGAGGTTATAAACAAAGGTATCGGAGGTAATTCGAGCACTAATATGTTGGCAAGAGTATATTCCGATGTTGTTGCCCTTCGCCCCGATCTAACAATTATGATGGTAGGAACAAACGATATGGTAAACTCCAAGAAAATTACCCCCTACGAAAAATATCGCGCCAACTTAGCAGAGATCATCACCACACTCCAAGCCAATGGCTCCGAAGTGATGCTAATGTCGTCTCTACCCAACGATGAAATCTACCTCGCACAGCGCCACGACACAACCAAATATCTAGATCACCCCAAAGTTGTGATGGCACAAGCATGCGAGATTGTGAAATCTCTTGCTCGCGAATATAACTGTCGTTTCATCGACCTTCACAGCGAATTTACTGCGCGCGGATTGCCAGATCACAACAAAGATCCCTACATCCGCAACATAAACAACTGCAAGGTGAATGATGGCGTTCACCCCACCCCCGAAGGGTATAAGTTGATAAATGAGATAATGTGGGACTACTTCATAACCAACAACCTAACAACCAAATACAAACGCATAGTATGCTTTGGTGACTCAATCACCCGAGGTAGTGGATCCAAACCAGGAGGGGACTACCCATCGCTAGTTCGCAAAAAGTTCAATGAATGATGAAAAACTTCACAAAAGGCAATGTAGTTAAAAATAGCTGGCTAAACAACTATAATTAATCAATTATAAAATAAAGGTGGTTAATTGAAAACATTTTCAATTAACCACCTTTATTAATAATTAATACCTAATCTCTAGAACTTGTACAACGTTGGCGAAGATGTTGTTCCTGCAAGGTATCTATATGCTATATCCATACCGTCGTTAGCATAAATATAATCCTCTATTTGAGTATTGATTGTAGGGACTTTGCCATTGAGCTCACTGATAGATGTCACAAGCTCTGCACCTTGATCGCTTGAGCTATATACACCTGTGCCGTCGTCGACCCACGCCCCTGCTTGAGTCGAAGTGTCGTCGACAAAATAACACGCCTCGATATTTGTCGAAGATAGGATTCTTCCCGCTATGCCTGCATAATATTGAGATCCACTAACATCTCCCGAATTATAACATGCAATGATTGCTGGGGAGTCCATATATGAACTATATAGTGCCATCGAGCTACCTGCAATACCCCCCACAAATTCGTTTCCTTCGATAGCGCCAGTGTTGTAGCACGCTGTAATATAATATATTGAGTTACCGACAATTCCACCTACATGGTTCGACGATGTAGATCCTGTGACATCGCCCGAATTATAACACCCCGTGATCTCCGAATCACTCGCGCTACCTGCAAATCCACCAATATAATTTCCCGTTCCATTCACATCGCCCGCATTGTAGCAACTCTCGAATGTCGACGCTGACGCGGTGCCAATTAATCCTCCTACATGTTCTGCCGTTCCAGTTACCGTTGTGAAGCTCCAACAATCAACAAATTCGGTGTAGTAAGCCTCGCCAACCAAACCTCCAACGGCGCTAAAACCATCAACCGATCCACCCTCGACGCTACAATTTGTGATGTAGCTATCTTCGATAATATATCCACACAGAGCACCCACATATATTCCACCTCTAATTTGAGGATTCTTCAACTTCACATTTTTGATGGTTGCTTCGTAGGCTACACCAATAAGACCTTGGTGTGATGATGCGGTCGAAATCGTGAGGTTGCTTATGGTGTATCCGTTGCCATTGAAAGTGGCACAAAATGGATACCATGAGCTATAACCTATTGGTTCCCATTCGATACCTGCCATATCTATATCTGTCATCAACACACCATTTAGATCATAATCGCCATCGTTCACTCGCTCTTGCAGATCCAAAAGATCATCCACATCATATATATATACGGTGTCGTCGTCGTCGCTACAACTGCTGCATATCGCTAAAGCGAATAGTGGAGCTACAAGGAGCTTCAATAGTTTTTGAAATTTATTCATGGTGTAAGTTCTTATCTTAGTTTTGTTGCAAAATCGTCGCACTCGCAAATTTAGATATTGCATCTGCAAATTTAGATATTATATCGCAACAAACGAAATTTTTTGTGGCGTATTGTGAAATTTATTATTAACTTTGTGGGTTATAATACGAAAAATAGATAAAATCATATAATATGAACATTTCATACAACTGGCTCAAAAGCTACTTAGATTGCGACCTTTCGGCAGAAGAGATCTCGACAACTCTCACCGAAATAGGTTTGGAGGTGGAGGGTTTCGAGAAGATCGAAACCATCAAAGGAGGACTTGCAGGGGTTGTAATCGGCGAGGTGTTGACTTGTCAAGCGCACCCAGATTCAGACCACCTAAACATCACAACCGTAAACGTCGGAGGCGATGCACCTCTACAAATCGTATGTGGAGCGGAGAATTGTCGCGCAGGATTAAAGGTTGTGTGTGCAACTGTAGGATCAGTGTTGTATCCAACGGGGAGCGATGATGAGTTCAAAATCAAGAAGTCGAAGATCCGTGGCGTAGAGTCGTTCGGTATGTTGTGTGCCGAAGATGAGATCGGAATTGGCACCGACCATGCAGGAATCATGGAACTTCCGCAAGAGTCTGTGGTGGGTCAAAGTGCCAAGGAGTATTTCGGCATCGAGGATGATTTCCTTATCGAGGTGGGATTAACCCCCAACCGTGTCGATGCCGCGTCGCACTATGGCGTGGCTCGCGATTTGGCGGCATTTCTCAAAAGTAAGGGTATGCGTTACGAATTAACACTCCCTTCGGTAGATGATTTCGGTGTTGATAATCACGATCTTACGATAGACATTACGGTCGAAAATTCAGATGCTGCACCTCGCTATGTTGGAGTTACAGTGAAAGGTTGTAAGGTAGCACCTTCGCCCGAATGGATGCAAAACAGATTGCGTGCGGCGGGTATCAACCCTAAGAATAACTTGGTCGACATCACAAACTACGTCCTATTTGAGTTGGGGCAACCTCTCCACGCCTTCGATGCTCGCAAGATCGAGGGGGGCAAGGTGATTGTGAAGTGTGCCGCGGAGGGCGAAAAGTTCATCACACTCGATGGTGTGGAGCGCACACTCACCGCTCAAGATCTTATGATCTGTTCTGCGGAGCGCCCAATGTGTCTCGCTGGAGTATATGGCGGTTTGGATTCGGGAATTTCGGATGAGACAACCGACATCTTCATCGAGTCGGCATATTTCAACCCTGTATCTATCCGTAAATCGGCTAAGAGATTTGGTCTAAATACCGACGCATCATTCCGTTTCGAGAGAGGTATCGATCCTAATATTCAAGTATATGCTGCTAAGCGTGCAGCGTTGTTATTCAAGGAGTTGGCAGGTGGTGAGATCTCGTCGGAGATCACCGATATATACCCTTCGCCAATCGAGGATTTCCGTTTCGAGATCTCGTGTGACCGCGTTCGTGCACTCATCGGCAAGGCAATTTCGGATGAGGAGATCCGCACTATTATCGAAGCGCTCGAAATCAAAATCGAGAGTGAGGAGGGCGGTGTATATAATGTCGCAGTACCTCCATATCGTGTTGATGTTCAACGTGAAGCAGATCTTATCGAGGATATTTTGCGAATCTACGGCTACAACAATATCGAGGTTCCAACTCATGTGAAGTCGACAATATCGTATGCACCACGTCCAGATCGTAACAAACTTATGAACATGGCGGCAGATTTCTTGACGGCGAATGGTTATACCGAAATTATGTCCAACTCGCTCACTAAAGCATCTTATTATGAGGGTATTACCGAATATAAGGCTGAGGAGTGTGTCAAGATCATCAATCCTCTAAGTGCAGATCTCAATGTATTGCGCCAAACCTTGCTGTTCAACACCTTGGAGGCTGTGGAGCTAAATGCAAATCGTCGCAATGGAGATCTAAAGATCTATGAGTTTGGAAATTGCTACACCTACAATAGCGCTGCGGTGAGCGATGAAAATATCCTCGCACCATACAAGGAGAACTATCGCCTAGCTATCGCTGTGACAGGCTCGGCAACAACAGCATCGTGGAACGTGAAGAGCGAGCAATCATCATTCTACACCCTTCGTGCTATGGTCGAAAAGGTGTTGCGCCGTTTTAGTATCGAGATATATTCTCTTAAGAGCGAAGAGCTTACGGGTGACCTTTTGCCCGAAGGTCTTAGTCTTCAACTTAATGGCAAGGAGCTTGTTAAGATAGGTGTTGTGAGCTCGAAACTTCGCAAGGCATTCGATATAAAGCAAGATATTTACTATGCGGAGATTGACTTCGATGCACTCGTTAAGAGCACACGCAAACACAAAATTACTGTTTCGGAGCTTTCGAAATATCCCGAGGTGAAGCGCGATTTGGCTCTTCTTGTCGATAAGAGTGTAACTTTCGCGGCGCTTAGATCGGTGGCTTTGGGTACCGACAAAAAGTTGCTTAAGAGTATCTCGCTATTTGATGTGTATGATGGCGACAAGCTCCCCGAAGGCAAGAAGTCATACGCCCTAAGTTTCATCCTCGAAGATAAAACCCAAACCCTCAACGACAAAACAATCGAAAAGGTTATGGGCAACATCCAAAAACAACTCGAACTTAAGTGCGGAGCACAAATTAGATAATATTCTAGATATTTTAATGGGCTGGACTCCGTCGGGCGGAGTGCTTTCAGCTCTATAACTTTGAGAGTGAGCGGATTATTACCAAATAAATTTGGATAATCCGCTCACTCTCCATAGGCTAATTCGCAAAATACAACTCATCGGTCAAGAATATCGCTTACCGATGAGTTTTTTATCTTTAATCATCTCATTTTATCGCTTACCATTCACGAAAACTAGCCTATTGAGCACAC